>JBBSFT010000012.1:0-38862 GCA_038254845.1 Gemmatimonadales bacterium
CACTCCTCTCGAAAGAATTCGCAGCGCGTTCACTGGCGACTACACGATCGACAGAGAGCTCGGCCGCGGCGGCATGTCCACGGTGTACCTGGCGCAGGACGCGAAGCACGAACGGCTTGTCGCGCTCAAGGTCCTGCATCCGGATCTCGCGGCAACGCTCGGTCCTGATCGCTTCCTGAGAGAGATCAAGCTCGCCGCTCGTCTCAATCATCCGCATATCCTGCCACTTCACGATTCCGGCGAGGCATCGGGATTTCTTTATTACGTGATGCCGTATGTCGAAGGTGAGTCGCTTCGCGAACGACTCGACCGCGACAGACAGCTCCCGATCGATGAGGCCGTTCATCATGGGCGGTCAATTGCCTCGGCGCTCGATTACGCTCACCGGCAAGGCATCGTTCACCGCGATATCAAGCCGGAGAACGTGATGCTGTACGAAGGCGAGGCGATGGTGATGGATTTCGGGATTGCGAAAGCGGTCAGCGCCGCGGGTAGCGAAACGCTGACGCAGACGGGCATGATGGTCGGAACACCTGCCTACGTGAGTCCCGAGCAGGCTGCGGGCGAAACCAATCTCGACGGACGCAGCGACCAGTACAGCCTCGGCTGCGTCGTGTATGAGATGCTGAGTGGAGAACGTGCGTTCAGTGGGCCGACGGCTCAGGCCGTGATGGCCAAGCGATTCACCGAAACAGCGAAGCCACTTCGCGCTGTGAGAAGTAACGTTCCTGAATCGGTCGAGAAAGCTGTCGCTCGCGCAATGTCCACGAATACCGAGTCGCGGTACAAGACCGCGGCCCAATTCGCTCAGGCTCTCGCGTCCGGCAACCTGGTGACTCCCAGCGACACGGCAACGATGCCTCAACAGGTCGTTGCATCGGCGAAATCGGTTGCGGTGCTGCCGTTCTCCAACATGAGCAACGACGTCGAGAACGAATACTTCGCCGACGGAATGGCGGAAGAGATCATCAACGCGTTGTCGAAGATCCAATCACTGCGTGTCGCCTCACGCACGGTGTCGTTCGCCCTCAAGGGCAAGAATGAAGACCTGGCCGAGGTCGGCAAGAAGCTGCACGTATCGACGGTGCTCGATGGAAGCGTGCGACGAATGGGAAACCGTCTTCGCATCACGGCTCAACTTGTCAACGTCGCCGACGGATATCAGCTCTGGTCCGAGCGGTACGACCGGGAGATGGATGACGTCTTCGCCATTCAGGACGACATCTCGCAGGCAATCGTGAAATCGTTGCGCGTGATTCTGAGCGAGGGCGAGAAGAAGCAGATCGAGAAGGGTCGCGCCGTGAACGTGAAGGCGTACGATTTCTATCTGCGGGGAAGGCAGCAGTTCCACCAGGTTCGCCGGAAGAGCCTGGAGTATTCCCGGCAAATGTTCTCGCGCGCGATCGAGATCGACCCCGAATACGCTCGCGCTCATGCCGGCATGGCCGATTGTTACTCGTTTCTGTACACGTACTTCGATGCTCGCGAGTTCAATCTCCGGCAGGCGGAAATTGCGAGCAACCGGGCGCTCGAGCTCGAGCCGGAGCTTGCCGAAGCCCATGTTGCGCGCGGACTCGCGGTATCGCTGAGCAAAAAGTTCGACGAGGCCGAGGTCGAGTTCGAGACGGCGCTTCGGCTCGACCCTAAGTTGTACGAGGCGTCGTTGCTGTTCGGACGGTCTCGCCTGTCGCAGGGTAAATACGAAGACGCGGTGAAGCTGTTCGAGCGCAGCTCCATTCTGCGCCCCGAGAGTTACGAGGCCGTGTCGTTCATGGCCCAGGCGCTCACGGCGCTCGGGAAAAAGGAAGAATCACAAGCTGCCTACCGCCGTTCGGGACACCTGATCGAGCAACACCTCGACCTGAATCCCGAGGATTCACGCGCGCTCATCCTCGGTGCAACAATCAGTGCGAACCTCGGCGAGGAAGCCCGCGCCATTGAGCTGGCGCAGCGAGCTCTCGAAGTAGATCCGGACGATCCGATGCTGTTGTACAACGTCGCGTGCACGTATGCGCAACTTGGTCGCATCGACGAGTCACTCGATGCGCTCGAGCACGCGGTTGAGAAAGGCTGGGGCGATCCCGCATGGATCGAGCATGACAGCGATCTCGACTCGATCCGGTATTCACCCCGATACAAGGCGCTCGTGCAGGCGATGTAAATCTTTGTGGGGGCGGACGCTGTTATCGCCGCCCGCGTGCCGTAAAGAAAATTGCCGCGCCGAGCAAGTTCGCTCCGACGATGAGCGCCGAGATTTTGAGGGCAAAGGTTGTCGCGTTCTCGACCTTGATGATCGGGAAGACTGACAAGCCAACATACAATAACGTCATCGCCAGCCCCGACACGGCGACGATGCGCAGCCACGCCGGAGTGCGCGGTGTAACGCTGCGAAGTCCAATCAACGGAATCGCGAACATCACGACATAGGTGAGAGCGTAGAATGTCCCGCCGGCGTTGAACAGAAGCTGAAATGACTCAGCCTGTCCGACACCGATGAGACTGAGCATCGCAATCACGAGCGCGGTCGCCCCGACGAGAAGAATTGAATTGACAGGAGTTCTGTATGTCGGATGCAGTCGCGTGAACCATTCCGGCAAAAGCTTGTCCCAGCCCGCAACCATCGGCAGGCGTGTCACGCCGGTGAAGTTCACGCTCGCCTGCGCGATCCGCATCGCCAGCGTCATCAGGATCGCGATGGTCACGAGCTGCGCGGCGATCCCGAACGGCGCGAATCCAATGCGCAGCACCTGTGCGATCGGGGCGATGAGATCGATATTATCGGTCGGGACAAATGCCACGACGGTACTCGTTCCCATGATGAACATCACGGCGATGACCGGCGCCGCGATCCAGACAGAGCGTCCGATCGATCGAGCCGGCGCCTTTGTCTCGCCGGCGAGAATCGCCATGTACTCGAATCCGCCAAGAGCGCCGAACCCCATCTTCGCGAGAATGTTCACGTTGTAGAGAGACAACGGCGGAACGCTCGTCCGGAGCGGGTGATACTCGGGGAGATGACCCGTGGCATGACTGAGCACCGGGAGGATCAGCAACGCGGCAAAGATCATCAGCATCATGATCGCCGCACCGTTGTGCAGCCACTTGCCAATGGCGAGGCCGACTGTCGATAACACCACCATGAACGTGAGGATCGCGACAGTCGTGAAGGCGACGAACCACGAGCTCTTCGTCATCCACTCTCCCGACGGGCCGAGCGCGTAGGAGAGATACGACGCGAACTGGATGCCGACCTCTGATGTGTTCACTACCACATACAGCCAGAGGTTCCACGCGAGCATGAAACCCACGCCTTCATTGAACCCGAGCTTTGCCCACTGATAGAGCCCGCCTTCGAGAGGCATGAGCCGGTTCAGGTAGATCACAACCGCCGCGGACGGCAGGTAGAAGAGCACGATCGCAAGGAGCCAGAATACGACATGCGACGGCCCGAGCTTTCCCGCAACACCAACCCATGCGAGCCCGACAATGAACAGGATCTGCGTGAGCACGAGGTCGCGAAGGCCGAGCTCTTTTCTGAGCTCGCCGCTTCGCGCCTCGATCAGCCTTTCGTCGTCAGCAATCGTGCCGGTTGCGGTGATGAGGGCTCACTTGTGGCAGGTGCGCTAAGCTAGCCCTTTTGCGGCCGCCGCACGATGATCTCGTCCGTACCGTCTTCGCCCTTGCTCAGCAGGACACTATCCTCCGGCGCGACCGGGATTCGCGTCTCGCCCTCCTCGGCGGCAGCGATCTCCCGACTGGCATCTGCCGCGGCGACCTCGCGCTCTTTCGCCGGATGAATCTTGAAGAACTTCCGGTCGTCGTAGACCTCGTGATCGTAGAAGGTGCGATCGGCGGCGGGCCCGGCAAACCGCTCGGTGTCGGCAACTGTTTCACGCGCCGGAGCAGTCGCTTCAGTTGTTGCCGCAGCGGCTGTGGCAGCCGTGGCGGCGGCAGCTCCGGCAGCAGCTTCGCCAAGCGTGAAGTGACGACGTACTTCGGACTCGTGCATGCGAGTCAACATGCCATGATCGTAGGGCGGCAAGAGCGTTACGCGCTCCGCGGTCAGCGGCAGCACGACCACATCGCTGTCATCGGCAATTCGCGCGGACCCAATCGGAACGAGGATGTCGCGGTCACCTTGGGCTGCCGCAATCGCGGAGTGCATCCGCACATCCAGATATCGCGTGCGCATCCCATCGAGATCGACAAGCAGATCGTGAACCTTGCCGACCTCTTTTCCATCGGCGGAATCAACGCGCCAGCCGCGGATGTCCTTGTAGCCTTCAGCTACCTGGAAATCCTTGAGATCGGAGAGGGGCGCGATCTGCGCGCCATCCTCCGTTCGGTAATCCTTTCCCATCAGACCCTCCGGAGATACAGGTGGTGATCACTCGAAAAAAACGTCTCGGCCAATAGAGTTTGGGGCGAAAGACTCGATGTCGTTGTGGCTGCGCCGTTTCGATTGCCGTAATTCGTCCACCAGTACCAGCCGGCAACGGCAAGCAGAATGACAATCAGGACGAGCAACAGCGGTCCGACTGAACGGCGCGGCTTGCGCTCGATGGGAATTTCGGCCATGGGTACCTCCAGGAGGGCGACGCTTCTTGCAGCACAGATAGAGTGCCTCATTGCAACCGCCGTTCCCAACCGTTTGGCTGGCGGTGTTGACCGAAGCAAAAGGAGAATCCATTTTCTTGCGAGCAGCCCTTTTGCCGAAAGGATGATGGCATGACGAATCCGTTGACCGGTGACTTCGAGGCGGTGCTCCAGGTGAGTGGAGCAACCGTCAACCGCCTGCTCGCGTCGATGCATCAGAACGATGGCGCAAAGCCTGGCCTACCCACGTTTCCCCACGCCATCGGGATTCGAATCGGAGACCCAGTTCCGGTGCATGGGATGAAAGGCACCGCCTACGCGCAGGTGTCGGTCCCTCGCATCGATCTGATCCACGGCGTGAGCGACCGATTCTGGCTCGAGGTGTCGATTCGCGCCCGGTATAAGGCAGATCCGGGCAGCGTGCCGATACCGGAATTCATTCACGGCGTCGTGCGCGCGCAGTATCAGATCGATAATATCGATCCGAGTTGTCGCGGTTGGCAAAAGCTCGCTGCCGATTACCTGTGGATTCGCGCGATTGGCGACACGGTCTCGTTTACCGGAACGGCCGAGGACGACTTCAGCGGGTCGTTGATGGCGGCAGCGGGCGGCATTGACCCGGCGACTGCCGATTTGCGCATCACGCAGCTCGCCCGGTATCTGATGATGCACAAATTCGAGGCAACTCCGCACAAAATATCGCGCCGGTTTCGGCGTGGCTCGATGCGCAGCCTCAACGTCGGGACAAACAGATCGGTTGTCTCGGTGCCGATCGGCTTGACCGGCGAACCCGTCGGCAACATCGCGAGCATCAACCAGGATATCCTCGACGCGAGCGATTTCGGGATCGGCATCAATCGCGATGTCATCATGGGGCAAATCCAGGAGCAGCTCGACGCGATCAAGGCGACTCCTCTTCCGGGCATCGAGTTCTACCATCGCACGTCTGTCGATCTCGGATTTCTCGGTGGCTTCGACGTCATCACGATCAAGATCGACTGGTCGATCGGCATCACCAGCGCAACCGCCCAATGGCTCGGCGGAAGCATGCCGATCCCCGGATTCACATTTCCAGGTGGATTGATCTCAGTCACGATCAAGGGACAGGCGCGGACATCGAAGCCCGTCTTCAATTGGGACTTCGATATCACGCAACTGTTGATGCTCACATTCGATTCACCGAGCGAGAGTTTCGTGATATCGGTCGTCGGATCAGCTGATGTCCACGTTCACGGAACGTTCGCGAGCGTCATCGAGCCGGTTGCGAGGCCGAACATCCAGAAGCAAATCGCGGTGTCGTTCCAGAATGCGGCCGCCTCCCTCGCCGGCAGTCTCAGCCTCACGGGCCGCAAGGACGAGCTCATCACTCAGCTTCGCACGATTGATGATCAGGCGGATGCGTGGTTCGAGAATGCCGTGTTTTCCGCGGATGGAGTGACGGTCCGCGGCCGCATCGCGCTCGGCGGACGACGGGCGCCGGTTCGTGCCTTTGCGATAACGGCTGCTAAGGATGGCTATACCGCATTCGATAGCTGGATTCCCGGCGGCCGTGTCGATTCGCTCGGCTGGTCGTGGAAGTGGCTCAACAACGCGGGCGATCCCGGGTCGGAGACACTGACCGACCGGTATATCCTGAAGCGTCCCGGTGGAACCGCGCATGGCAGATTTGGCGCGGTGCTCGATCTGCATCGGCCACTCCCCGGACTCGATGGCATGGGTCAAGTGTGCCTCGTTGTGCAGGGCGTGCAAGTCGATTCCGTTTCTGGCGCTCTCGTTCCGGTCTCGACCGCCCGCACGTGCAAGCGATTCGGGTTTGACATCCGGCTCGCCACACCGGACCGTGTTTTTCTTCGCGAGTGGGCTCCGGGTCCGCGGGATCCGATCGGGCCGGTCGCCGAAGTCGCGGTGCATGAGGTGGGAGGGTCGCTCGCGCAGGGCCACGGCGCCAATACACTGCTCGTGCACATCGGTAATCGATGGAACCGCGAGGTCGCCGCGTCGATTCGTGAGGCTCTCACTAACTCAACGCGCCGCAATGCCGGCCTCGTTGTGCTCATGTTGTTCAGCGACGGCGGGTTGATGAACGCGCCGCGCGAGCTGCTCGCCGAGATCAGTGAGCTCTCCGCTGAGCTCGAGGCGCCGCTGGTGATGAATGAAGATGTTGGCGGGAGCTGGTCGCGCGCCTTACATCTTCACTCGGACGACGAGTCATCGAAGAACGATGTCGCATGGCGGCTGATAAGTCCGACTGGCGGTGTCACATGGGCGCACTCAGGTGCTGCCGACGCAAGGGAGCTCGCGTCAGTGCTCGACGACTATCTCTTTCCGAGTCCAGCGGCAGGTATTGCACAAGTCATGTCCGGCGTTGGGGTCGGTACGCGAGTCCTGGCGGGTGCTCTCTCATCCAGCGTGATCAACGCTCTCAATGACGGCTTGAGTGATGCGGTAATCGAGGCGGCGGAGAAGTGCCCGCCGCCGCCGTTCGGACGCATTGGTGCCGGAATGGTCGTGACGTTTGTTGGCAGACACTCTGTCGCATCCGAAGCCGCAATGAGAAAGCTGACATCGAGCAACGCCGGCCAGGAGTCGGATGTCTCCGTAACGATTGTGTTCGACGGTGCTTCGCATGATGACGTCAATCAGCTGGCTGAGTCACTTCCGGCGGACGCAATAGCGATTGCAGATCCGGACGGCGCGATTGCGGGGCGATTTGGAATTCGGACGTGGCCCTCAACCGTCGAGATCAATGGGTCTGGCACGGTAACATCGTTCGAAGCAGGACTTCCCACCGACCGGACCCCTGAGCAGGGAGAAGCCCGATGAGCTCCATCGCGATCATGCTGTTGACTCCAGTACTGATAATTGTGGTTCTCGCGCTGTTTCGGTTTACCGGTTGTACGTCGTTCACGGCGGCAGAGGCTCCCGAGGATCCAAAGAAAGTAGCAGGCCCTCCGCTTGTTGTAGCTCCTCCTGACAAGCCACCGCCGCCGACAACGCCGACGTATCAGGACGTCGTGGCTGCGACGCCCGGCTTTGCCGCGCTGTGGCCTCTCAATGAAACCGGCGGCAACGTTGCCAATGCGGTCGGACCGCTCAGCGCCACGGCCCAGGGTGTCTACTTCTCGCGAACGGGCGCACCCGCTGGCAGCGGCTACAAGATCGGACTCGCAGGTGTGCTTTCCCCGAAAGAGGCGGGCGACTTTGCGCCTGAATTCGACGGGACAGTGGCATACATCGATGTCCCGTTCAACGCTCCTCTCAACCCGGCAAAGATGGCGGGGTTCACCGTCGAGGTGTGGATCAAGCCGAATCCTGCCGCCACCTCACCCCAGGTGGTTATCAGCTCACACCGGAACGACTCCGCCGGTGCTCAACAAGGTTATGAAATTGTCCTGACCAAGGATGCCGCACAGGCTCATCACGCGATCAGGGCTCGTGTATATGGAAACATCTCGCCGCCGACGGAAGCTGTCGTGCAGCCAGTGGGGGGAGATCCTGCCGAATGGCGCCACGTTCTGCTTGTCTATGAAATAAAAGCTGGCATTGGGCCAACGCTCACAGTCATCGCAAGAATCGCGAAGACCGCGAACCCGTACAAAAACGGCCCTCACTCAGCCGCGTACGAGCCCGTGACGTCAGCGAAACCAACGAGCCTGCGATTCGCCGCCGGTCAAGTTATGACGACGCAACTGTCAGAGAATTACTTCGCTGGTCGGATCGACAACATTGCGTTCTACAACGCGGTGCTGCCACAGAGCGAGATCGACAAGCACTTCAACATGTTCTGAGGCAGGCTGTTGCAACACATGCTCCTGATGCTGCTGGTGTTCGCTGCTGTCGTCGCGCTCGACCAGGGCACCAAGGCCCTGGTCACGACTCGGCTCACCGAAGGCGCTGCAACAACCGGAACAGTCTTCGGTGCGCGTCTCCGCCACGTCGTGAACCGTCGCAAGCCATGGGGCTCGGTTGCCGGAGTTCGGCTGATGGCGATCACGTGGCTGGTTCTCGTTGTCGGCGGATGTGTCATTGCCGGCGTCTTCGACAAACCCGCCGCCTACGTCGCGATCGGCGCGACAATGGCCGGTGCGACAGGAAACCTTATCGACGGCATGTCACGACATGCCGTCACGGATTTCATCGATCTCCGGGTTTGGCCCGTGTTCAACGTGGCAGATGCAGCAATCGTTGGCGGAATTGCGTTCATTCTCGTGAGCGCAGTGCGAGTGATCTAGTCTCGCGATCAGCAGGCTTAAGACCGGCCAGTCCACCATACCAGGCCAAAGACCGCGGCTGACACCACCACGAGCGTGATGGAGATCACGCCATAGATGTTGACACGTCCGAGAGGATCCAGGTGTTCCCGGGTTGCGCCAAGCGGGAGTCGCGCCGCGCCATAAATCGCAACCAAGGCGAGGAAGAGTGCACCGCCGAACGGGCGTTCCGTCCATATCACCGCTCCGAGAAGGAGTGTCGCGGCGAGACCACATTCGAGCAACTGCGACGGCATGCGCCGGGCCCTTACACCGCGAGCATTGGAGCAATCCATCCCGAGCCATCCCGTTGTCTCGCGTCCCGCACAACACCCATTCAGCAGACAGCCGATTTTCGTGAAGACCATTCCGACGAGCAGCGTGATCGTTGCCGCATCCCAGAATTCGCCGATTGGCATCGATAGCAGGCGGAGGAGCGGCCATGAACAGAGAAGGGCAAGTAGCAGCCCGCCGTACAACGCCGCACCGCCTGAATCTCGTGCCCACAGCAGCCCCGGGTTTTCGCGGTACACTCGCCAGTGCGTCAGCGCATACAGCAGTCTGCTGCCAACAAGAGCGGGGATGATGAGCAGCACGAGAGCCGCATACAATCGATCCTGGGGGAGGCCGCGGGCTACGCCGGCATACGTACCGGCGATCACACCAAGCGTGAGCCCGATGAACAGGAACGCCGGATACGAGTGAAGGGGAACACCGCGAAGTCGAAAGAGAACAGGCCGCATGCTATCCCGGGAGTGATGGGCTCAGGTCGCTTATGCAACCTCAGCAAATGGCACACAAATGAAGTCAGCAGATTGTACTCTCGCCGGACGGCACAGAACAGGCAGATTAAATGAGTTTCCATTGTTACAGGCTTCTTCGACTTAACCTACGCCCGAGAACGCACCGATGACCCGATTCTCCAGCATCCTCGAGACTGTTGGCAACACGCCAGTCGTCAGGATCAACAACCTCGCCCCCGAAGGCGTCGATCTCTTCGTCAAGATCGAAGCCTTCAACCCCCTTGGCTCGGTAAAAGACCGCCTCGCACTCGGCGTCATCGAAGACGCCGAAAAGTCGGGGAAGCTCAAGCCTGGCCAGACCGTGATCGAAGCAACGAGCGGCAACACCGGCATCGGACTCGCGATGGTGTGCGCGGCGAAGGGCTATCCGCTTGTGCTGATCATGGCCGAATCGTTCAGCATCGAGCGCCGGCGGCTGATGCGCTTCCTCGGCGCGAAGGTCGTACTCACTCCACCCGCGGCCGGCGCAACGGGAATGGTGAAGATGGCGGGCGAGCTTGCCGACAAGAATGGCTGGTTTCTCACTCGGCAGTTCGAGAATGAAGCAAACGCAGACATGCATTCGCGGACGACTGCGCAGGAGATCATCAAGGACTTCGCGGGCCAGCGTCTCGACTACTGGGTGACGGGCTTCGGAACCGGCGGCACGCTCAAGGGAGTCGGTCGCGTGCTTCGTCAGGAGCGCCCGGAAACCAAGATCATTCTCTCCGAGCCGGCTGACGCGCCGATGGTGTCGAGTGGAACCGAGCAGCCTCGTAACGATGACGGTACGCCCGCGTCGCGTCATCCATCGTGGAAGCCGCATCCGATCCAGGGCTGGAGTCCGGACTTCATCGCCAAGCTCACTGGTGATGCGGTCGCTGCCGGTTACGTCGATAAGGTGATGACAGTGTCGGGCGCCGACGCAATGAAGTCGAGCAAGGACCTCGCGCAGAAGGAGGGAATCTTCGTCGGGACATCGGGGGGCGCGACATTCGCGACCTCTCTCGAAGTGTGCAGGATGGCAGAAAAAGGATCGACGATTCTGTGTATGCTGCCGGACACCGGCGAGCGCTATCTCAGCACGCCTCTCTTCGCGGACATCCTGCCGGATATGAACGACGAGGAACGGGCGATCGCCGATTCGCTGCCGAAGCTCGATGCGCCTGCTGCAGTCGCGAGTCCGCTTCCGTAGCCGGTCGGGAAATTAGTAACAAGAGGATACTAATTCCGAAGTCATCTCATCGCGCTCTGTGTCCTTCCGCTTCGGCGGGTTCAACCATTTTTTGTTGCCGGATTGGCCGGATGAGGCTGATCAAATCTGATTACTGATTGGGGAACGACGGGGAAACTCGCCGTAGACTCATCCGCTCATCCGGCCGATCCGGCAACAAAAGCGTTAACGCTCCTGTCGAGAAACCTCGCGGCCATACCAATTGGACGACCATCTGATCGATCTCAAGGAGAAGAAGGAATGAGTGCTCCAATCCGCCACCAGCCCGATCCACGGCTCGACCTATTCCTCGAGCGTGTTGTGGACGTACCGCCGGAACTTGTGTGGACGGCCTGGACACAACCGGAGCAGATCAAGAAGTGGTTTACACCCGCCCCATGGACGACTGTTGACTGCGAGATTGATCTTCGTCCGGGAGGAATTTTTCGAACGGTGATGCAGTCTCCGGAAGGCCAGCAGTTTCCGAACGAAGGATGTTTTCTGGAGATCGTGGAAAACCGGAAACTCGTCTGGACAGGCGCGCTTCAACCGGGCTATCGTCCCATCAGCAAGGCGCGGGCAGCAGAGACTCCATTCCTCTTTTCGGCCGTAATCAGCATGGAACCCGAGGGCACGGGAACGAGATATGGCGCGCTCGCCATTCACAGCGACGAAGAGGATGCGAAGAAACACGAGGCAATGGGCTTTCACAGCGGTTGGGGCGCTGCACTCGATCAGCTTGTGGCGATGGCGAAGAGCAATAGGGGTCGTTAGTGACTGCAGCCTCGTCGTCATCGCTCACGCACGTCGCCGACAAAGCGTTTCTGGTTGCGATCGGGCAGAGCTTCGGATTCGCTCTTCTCGAGTCGAACCGATCGGCAGTCAACGATGGAGCGCTAGCCCGACGATCCGTCGCCGAGCAGCGCGGGTGTCGGCAGTGACGGCAACGATGGGCGCTCCGGGCGACGACTGCTGTCCATTATGAAACCATCGAAAAGTGACTCAAGAAAAGCATTGACCGGAGCCAGCAGCGCGGGAAGCTGACTCGCGACAGTCGTCACGATCTGCCGCGATGCGGCGACGACGACAGTCCCGGTGTCTCCCGCAAGCCTGCCGAGCAGCAATCCAGGATCGGCGCGCGCGCCAATATCGTCGCCCATTGCGGCCAGAACCGCGCGGCGGTGCCTCAGGATTACCGGAGCGGCGAACGCGACCGGGTTGAATCCCGGAACATATCGCGCTCCAATTCCCTCGATCAGCGCGACTGCCCGTCCGAAATACACGAGCTCGCCGCGAAGAATTATCGGCCAGTCGTAAATCGTTCGCATGACGTCATCGGCGAGGGTTCTGTCAGACAGAATGCGCGTCGCAATATCGGCCGATGCAACGCCGTCGAATGCCATGCCGAGCAGAACTTCGACAAGCCGGCGAATCGTTGTCATGTCCGTCCCGGGCTCGACGATTCCAAGGTCGAAGAATCCGTTGATCACGCCGTCGGCATCGCGTCCAACAGCGGCAAGCGCCGTCCTGATCAGAGTCCGGCGCATCTCGGGCTCGACGCGCACGACCATGCCAAAATCCAGCAGCACGAGCCGGCCGTCGTCGGTGACGAGAAGATTTCCCGGATGCGGGTCGGCATGAAACAATCCGTCAACCAGCATCATCTGGATGTACGCTTCGACAACAGACTCCACAACGCGCTGGCCACTGAGTCTCCCGTCAGCGATTCTCGAGGCAAGCGAATCGACTCGCGTGCCTTCCATGTATTCCATCACGATGACGCGCTGCCGGGTGAGCTCGGTCTCGATGAACGGAATGAGCACGCGAGGGTTTGTCGCGAACCGGTCGGCGATTGCAATTGCATTCGTCGCTTCCTGCCGAAAGTCCATCTCTTCGCCGATGCGTTTCGAAAACTCGTCGACCACAACGCGGAACCCGCGCAGATGAGAGTTGCTCCATCGTTTCGAAATGATGTCGAGAAGCCGGCTGACGGCGTAGATATCTCTCGCGACAAGCTCTTCGACGCCGGGCCGCAGCACTTTTACCACAACATCGCGGCCGTCGTAGCGAGCCCGGTACACTTGCCCAAGCGAGCCCGACGCGAGCGGCACTCGCTCAAAGCCCTCAAACATCGCTTCGGGCTGTTTCCCATACGCTTCGATCATCTCGCGCTCGATCAGCTCGAACGGAACAGTCGGTACGCTATCGACCAGAGCACCAAGCGTAGAGAGATACGGTTCCGGAACAACGTCCGGCCGCGACGCGAATACCTGCGCGAGCTTCACAAACGTTGGGCCGAGCGACACTAGAGTATCAACGAGTTTCGTTGCGCGCCTAACGTGAAAAGCGTCGCTTCGCGCGGCAGGCATGCTGCCAACGATCCATCGGGCGAAGTCCCGCCGAAACGAGATGCCAAGTGGAAAGAGACGCCAGACGATGATGAGAGTGCGGAAGTGTGCCAAGAAGCGGGACGCAGATCGGAAATCGTGTAAGGAAAAAATGCCTCTGCATTATACCCCGGGACGCCAATTTGAGTCTCGCGTCGTCACTCCAACCGCCAATTCGGCGCGAACTAAATAGAAGCCTGGCTTGCCAATGCGGTCTCGATGTCTTCGATCAAAACGTTTGCGCCTTCGAGACCGATCGAGACTCGGATGAGTCCGTGTGGAATTCGATGCGCGTCGAGAAACGCTGCATTATTGCCGCGGTTTGGCGAGATGACGATACTCTCGACGCCGCCCCAGCTCACGCCAATTCGAAATCGCTTCAGGGAGTTGATGAAGCGGCAGACGCGATCGAATTCCGCGCCGGCAAGCTCGAACGCGAACAGCCCGGAATAGCCCGTCAGATATTTCGACGGGCCGTCAAACGCCGGATGGTGCACTGCTCCAACCTCCGGTCGTGTCCTGAGATACTCCGCCACTCGCAACCCATCCGCCTCGTGCTGCTGCATTCTCACCGGCATCGTGCGCATTCCGCGAAGCAGCAGCCAAGAATCGAACGGGTGGAGAATGCCGCCATTGAGCAGGAACGCCCGATAGAAGATCTGCGTCATCAGCTCGGCTGACGTGATAACCGCTCCGGCGACGACGTCGCTGTGGCCGCCAATGTACTTCGTGGCTGAGTGCACAACGATATCGATGCCGTGGGTGATCGGCTTCTGAAACAGGGGCGATGCCCAGCTGTTGTCGATGCATGTAATGGCGCCGTGCGCGCGGGCGATGTCGGCGATTGCCGTGAGGTCGAGCGTCTTCATGGTCATCGAGCCAGGGTTTTCGAGCCAGACCATTTTCGTGTTCGGCTTGAGTGCACGTTCGACGTCGTCAGGCTCGATGTCGAGGAGCAGCGAATGCTCGATGCCGAACCGCCTGAGGTGTTTCGCGAGCTGTATCGTGTTTCGATACGTCTGGTTCACGAACAGGATGTGATCGCCGGCGTTGAGGAGGCCGAGCATCACCGCGCTCACCGCGGCCATGCCTGAGCCGAACGCCTTGCACGCCTCGCCTCGCTCAAGAACAGCGAGTTTCATCTCAAGAACTTCGACCGTCGGGTTCTGGCCGCGAGTGTAGACGGTGTTCCGCATCTCGCCCCCGCTGGCCGAGATCAACGCCTCGAAAGTCGGGTAGGCAAAGAGCGATGTCTGAACGATCGGCGTTGCCATCGGCTGGGGACCGGGCTCGCCGGCCGGGTGATCCTCGATGCAGATCCGTACGTCATCTGATGAGATGGGCATGATCAAAGGTCAAAACGCCGGGATCGTTCGTCAATGAAGGGCAGGCTGGTTCGAGGAAGATGTGTTCACGGTGCTCCGCGGCGGAGCAGTGCGGCGAGTCCGCCAGTTCGACGCACCTTATCTCGGATCGGCCTGATCGGCCTGATCGAAACAAAAATAGATAATTAGAACGGCGGGACTGCGCAGACCTAATCAATAATCAGAATCAATCAGACCAATCCGGTCAATCAGGCCGATCCGAACCCAAAAAGTTGAGCTTGCGCCGAGACAATGGCTGCCGCTTGACGAAAAGTATTCGTCAACGTACTTTACCAAAAGGTTAAATACACTTGGGTCGAGCATGTCACCAGAACGTCTCACCGCCACCTTTGCTGCACTGTCTGATCCGACGCGTCGGGCGATCCTGTCACGGCTCGCGTCGGGCGATGCAACGGTCTCCGATCTGGCCCGACCGTTTTCGATGACTCTTCCAGCGATCTCGAAACACCTCCGGGTGCTCGAGCGCGCCGGGTTGATCTCACAGAGTCGCGATGCACAGTGGCGTCCGTGCCGTCTCGAGGCGCAGCCTCTCAAGGATGCGGCCGCGTGGATCGAGCACTACCGGAAATACTGGGAGGACAGCTTTGACCGGCTCGACGACTACCTGACCGAAGTTCAATCAAAGGAGAAGAAACGTGGCAGACACAAGTAGCAGCACAGCAACCACCGGCGATCTCGAGCTCGTGATCGATCGTGTGTTCGATGCCCCGCGCGATCTCGTGTGGAAGATGTGGACGGAGCGAATGGGCGAGTGGTCGGCGCCGAAGGGATTCACCATGCCGGTCAGCGAGGGAGACCTGCGGCCAGGCGGAAAGTGGCGCGCCTGCATGCGGACGCCGGAGGGCAAGGACGTCTGGCTCGGCGGCGAGTACCGCAAGATTGTCAAACCCGAACGACTTGTCTTCACGCACGCGTGGGATGTCGAAGGTGGCGGGCCGGGCGTCGAAACCATTGTGACTGTTCGATTGAAGGAGAAGCACGGAAAAACCGAGATGCACTTTCGTCAGACTGGATTCGATTCGATCGAGTCGCGCGACGGGCACAACGGCGGCTGGAGCGAGTGCTTCGACATCCTCGACGAGCTGCTGGGGAAGAGCTGAGATACGCGGGAGGTATATTGAGGCATGACATCGCCCGATACACCTCCCGCAGCCGATGAGTCCGTTTCACCGGCACCGCAGGCGCGGCTGGGGAACAATCCGCTAGTCAGCACCGGTGCGGCGATGATCGTCAGCGTCCTGATCATCGTCCTGGCTGCCGGATACTGCGGAACTCGCATGGTTGCCGGACCATTCGGCCGAAATGAGACGAGCGTCTCACACGACGTTGTCATCTCACAGATTCGCGCGGTGGCAAAGCTTGTGTCGAGTGAAGCAACGGTGCGGGATGTCGTGACCTATCAGAACACGTGGTACGGCTCGACGAAGCGATCGCTTGTTGTTGTCACTGGAAGACTTACCGCCGGCATCGACCTCGCCGATCAGCCCGAAGTCACCATCGATCACGGCGCGAAGAAGATCAGGATCACCATTCCACCGGCCAAACTCCTGGGTGTCGAAGTACTCGACATGAAGACTTATGACGAGAGCGGCGGACTCTGGAATCCGTTCAGAACATCAGACCGGGATGCGATCCAGCGACAGGTGAGAGCGCAGCTCACAGTGGCTGGCCAGCAGGCGGAGCTTTTGCGACACGCGAATGACAGCGCGGCCGAGATGCTCAAGCTGTTGCTCGGCAAGGATGGATATACTGTCGAAGTCACGACAAGAGGAACACCGACCGGCCCGTTCCGGAACTAGGATTCTGGTGGCTTGAAGTACAGTTCGGCGATCCGAAGCGCTGTTGCGTAGGATCCCGGTGCGTCGCGGTTGGTCAGAATCACGACTGTCAGCCGGCGAGATGGATATCGAACGATGACATTGCGGAATCCGGCGGTCTCGCCGGAATGCCACAGCGTTTCGTCGGTGATTCGCCAGCCAAATCCGTAGCTCGTGCCGGGTTCGTCAGTCGGCGTGTGAGGCGTGAACGCAACACGTCGCCATTGCTCCTGAAGGATTCGTGAGTCGTATTGTGCCGCATCCCATTTCGCCATGTCATCGATCGACGTGTAGATGCCACCATCCCCGAGGACGGCGCTTGTGACGCTCTGGTCGTGGCGTATCCATTTGCCGTTTTTCGAGGCATAGCCGAACGCGCGGTCGGAAACGATGTCGATTCCGTCCTGATGCGCGACGGTATGAGTCATGCCAAGAGGCGCGAAGATGCGCTCACTGAGAAATGACGCGAACCTCTTTCCGGAGACGCGCTCGATGATGAGCGCGAGCAGAGCGTAGCCGCTATTGCTGTATCGGTAGCTCGTGCCCGGCACAAAGTAGACACTGTCCTTTGTGTAAAGAAGCCGCAGCACATCGGCGTCGTGAACCTGAACCGTGGCCGTATCCGGAATCAGGTCTTCGTAGTCGATGATACCGGAAGTATGAGTGAGAAGCTGGTGGATCGTTACCGACGAATAAGACGCGGGAAGCGATGGCAGCCAGGTCGTGACCTTGTCACTGAGATCGAGTTTGTCGTCTTGCGCGAGAAGAAGGATCGCCGCCGCGGTAAACTGCTTCGTCACCGACGCGAGTCGGTAGTTGGTCGTCGGATGTGCGGCAACGTTGTCCTCGACGTTCGACAGGCCCCACGACTGGCGAACGACGATGTGTCCGTCTCGGATAACGAGGAGAGAGGCTCCGGGAACCGATCCTGAATAGTCACGCATTAGCGTTTCTATCGGGGATGTCAACGGCTGTCCTCCCGTGGCACATGCGGTTGTGAGAGCATATGCGGCAATGTGTCCAATCGGTCGTAAAATTCGCATTGGCTGGAGCTCGCGTGTGCGGTTGCTACTAACGAGCTCCTGCCCTGACCTCCGCGAGAGCCGGAAGATCCGGATCAGCAGCATGCCAGATCTCAAGCACCTCGCGGTATCGCGCTCTGCTCGCGTCATGGTGGCCGAGCGCCTTCTCGGCGCGAGCAAGTCCAAGAAGGACCGATGGGCGCCGTGGAGTGCGCGCGAGTGCCATCATGAACTCGCTCTCCGCCTCGGCGGCGCGTCCTGACCGAAGCAGCAACTCGGCTGCGGCTTCACGCGGGGGTTTGGAAATGATCGGAGGGCCGAACGGCATCGGCTGCGCTGCCTCCTGATTGGCCGCGTCGCGGAACAACGCGAGCGCGGCATCGGCATGTCCTCGCTTCTGCTCGGCGAAAGCGCGCAGTGTCTTCACCATTACCTCACCCCTTCCTCTTTCTGTTTCCGTGCCGGGTTTGCCAGGGTTCAACGTCAGCCGATTCTCGATTCCGCGGACCAGAGCGTCGAATTGCCGTTGATCTCCTCGCTCGAGTGCAGCAACGGCATAGCCGAATTCGATCCCCGGATAGCTCACGAGATCGGCCGGCCCGAATGCCATCGTGTCGACAACGAGTGACGCTGCCTTGCCGTTCCATCGCCGGGTATCGGTGAGATTCGCGGCGGCCATGGAGCCCGCAGCATCCCAGCCGTCCGACCGCCAATCAACGGGTCCGCTTCGTGACTGTTGCGCCATCGAGTCGAGCCACTTGTCCGCCTCGCGATAGCGTCCCTGTTGCAACAGTCCGTAATGGAGCCAGTGAACAAAGTGCCCGCTCAGCAGTCCGGCGCGGCCGCCCTTCAACGCCCGGACATTTGCATCGACGACATTGTCCCATTCTCCGAGAGCCAGGAAAATGTGGGATGTCATGTGAATCGCGTGTCCCGCAGACGGCGCGATAGAGCTGTACGCTTTCGCTGCAGCGAGGCCGAGCGCCGCGTGATCGGGATCATCGACAGCGTGAATGAGATAGTGCGCGGCGCCCGGATGTTTGGGGTGAGAGACAAACACGGGCGCGACGAGATCGTACGCCCGCCTGTACGTAGCGAGGTCTCTGTCACCCTGATTCAAGCCGAGCAATGACAGGGCATAGAAGGTCGTGGCCTCGAGATCAGTAGTATCGGATGTGTGAAGGCGCGCCATGGCCGCGGAGTACAGCGTATCGCGCTGCGCCTTGGATCCGGCTGGTCCGTACATGATCTCGGCTGCCTCGAGCCATTGGCGCTCGCGTTGGCTCCTGGCGAGTGCAAGCCTCCCCTCCCTCGTTGGGGCGAGGCGCAGCAGAACCTTGTGAGCGGCCGCCGTATCCTGCTGGTTCCAGACGGCGTGCGTGTACGACAACGCTTCGCCCCAGTACGCCATCACATCTGTCGAATCGAGATGCTGCGCTTCCCTGAACGCTGCCGCGGCACGCGGGTAGTGGAAGTTGTGCATCAGCAGGACACCGCGAACAAATGCGGCGTGAGACGCGGCCGAGGCGTTGGTCGGAAAGCTGATCTCGCCGAGTACGGGTGCACCGGGATCCGGTGCATCGTGACCGGCATGTGACACCTGGCCCATTGCGGGAGTGCCAGTCGCGACAAGCATCGCGATAATCGACGCGGCTATGGACGTTGAGCGCATGAGAATTACCGGTTTGATGGTGCAAGGGTTGTCAGGGCTGGCCGAATGACTTTCAGCACTGCGCTGTCGCCAGTTATCGTCCAGTCCACTTTTTGATACGTCACAGTCTGATCGTTTCCAACGTTGAAAAACAACATTGCATGAACCTGCGGGTAATGAAGGGTGAGGCTGTCGAGGGTGTTACGATACCATTCTGCGCGATTCCCGCCAACTGCCAGTGAACCAAGCTCGGCGACCATGACCGGTTTTCCGAACGACGCAAGCACCGGGTATTTCTGCCCGAAGATTTCCCTGAAGCTCCACCAGCGCGACCACTGCGCAATCGGACCGAAGTTGAGTGCGCCGGTCGCAACCCAATCGACGTAGCTCTCGCCGGGGTAATAGGTCTCCCAGTACTCGTACGCGACGTGAGGCGACCAGACCCAGAGGACATTGTGTGCGCCGTGCTGCCTGAAACGGTCAACGACGTGTCTCCAGGCGGCGATGTATTCGGTGTTCGTATTGTTCTGGGGACCCCATGGATATCGATACGGATCGTTCATCTCATGTCCCAGCCTGATGAACAATGGCCCGCGAAAGCGCGCCGCATCGGCCGCCCATGCGTCAATATAGAAATCGTAAAGACCGGCCGCGACAGCGGCCAATCCATGCCGGTCGCGCTGGCCGCGAAGCGGAATTTGCGGATGCTGGTCACTCGAGAAATCACTGAGCCACGGCTCCCACGTAATCACAGGTACAGATCCGACATCCGAAATAGCAGTGACAAGCTCGAGTGGAAACCCCTGATCGGGCCGGTCGCCCCACGCGCTATAGATCTGGATGAGGGGTAGCGTTGTACCGATGGAAGTCTCGAGCGCGACGATGCCGTCGAGAGTCTGCGGGATTCCGGAATCATAGGCACCGAGAAGCATCACATCGGGATGTTTCAGCTTTTCGATATCGTGCGAATAGCGCGTAAACCACGCGAGGTGTGCGGCGCGACCCGGCCCTTGAATGCGACCTCGCATCGCATGCTCGAACGATCCAAACGCTGAGCCGAGGCGACTGAGCGAGCCTGAAACCGGTCCCTCGGTCGTTGACGAAACGGTGGTCAGTGCAATCGAGCCGACAATGGCAGCACCGGCCACGATACCGACCAGGATCACGCGCTGGCCTGCTCTCATTCGCCGCCGATCCTGGCAACATCGACATCATCCCATGGAGATGAATCAGGAATGCGCCGAGCCTGCCAGGCCGCGTAAACCGCAGCGAATGACATCGCTACCGGCAGCGTGGCGAACGCAAGCATTCCCCACACTGCTTCGCTGCTGAGCTCCAACGACCCCTCGGTTGTGCGGAGCATTCGCGTGATGACGACATGAGCGACGGTGACCAGGTAGAGGATCATCAGGGCGAGAGAGGGCCACGCGAGGCGGAGAAACCGACCTTTCACTGCTTCCTTTGACGTCGGAATGTACGGAACGTCAGCGCGAGTGACGGCGAGCGCCGTGCCGGCCACAAAGATCGGCCAGCACGCCAGCTTGAGCGCGAGTCCCCGCCAGTGAATACTCGTCTCGGTTGACCTGTCGCACATCCACTTCTGGACGTAGAAGTAGATGGCGATGCCGGCGATCGCCACCGGCGCGCCGTGGGCCACGAACTCCGCAAATCGCATCGATGCGGGCTGCCGGCCCGTCCATAGATACAGATACGGAAAAATGAGATAGAGGAGGGTTGTCATTCCAGATAAATAGTAGGTGCCGATCGTCACGTACGAGAGACGCTGGCGCCATGACAGCGACCGCATCGCCACGGGGAGCTCCGCAAAGACAACCTCATAAACGCCGCGCGACCACTTGAGCTGCTGGCGAAAGAACGAGCCGAGATCTTCGGGCACGAGACCCCGGCTGAGTATCTCCGGCACGTACACGGATTTCCATCCGGCAGCATGCAGCCTCACGGCAGTCACAAGATCCTCCGCCAATCCGATTCCATGTCCGCCGATCGATGCGAGCGCTGCGCGCCGGAACGTGCAGTTTGCGCCAATGGCAACAGCGGCTCCGTGTCCGAAAAGTCCCATCTGCCCCGGACCATAGAACGCGTATGTCTGCTCGGCAGCCGCCGTCGCGGTGAATGATCGCGACTGATTGTAGTACGCCTGCGACACCTGCACGAAGCCAATCGACGGATCGTCGAAGTACCCGACAACGCGCTCGAGAAATTCAGGAAACGGGATATGGTCGGGGTCGAGAACGAGGATGAACTCTTCCGATGTCAGCGCGAGAGCGCCATTGATTTTCCCGGCCTTCGCGCCCGGAAGTCCGACAAGCTCCAGGTGGCGCGCATCGTACCTCGCAGCGATCGCGACAAACCGCTCGTCGCGAGTGTCATCGAGCAGGTAGGTGGCGTGTGGATAGCGAATGCGGGAACACGCATCGAGCGTTTTCTCGAACATCGAGGGCGGCTCGCCAGGCGAGCTCGTGACGAAAATTGCGACGCTTTTCCCCCGCGTCGCATCGCGGCGCACAGGTTTCGCGATCGCCGCATAGTTGATCCAGCCGAGCACAACCCGGCTGATTCCGTACCAGAACGCAACCGATAGAAGGGCGAATAGCACAGGCACTGCGACGTGTCCCGCGCGAAACCACCAGTCGGCAAGGCGCAGCACGGAGGCAATCCCGAGGCCCGCCAGCGCTCCGATTGCATACCGGTTGACAGGACGCACGCCGGCTGCAACCTGGTGCCGCCACAATCCCGGCTCGCGTTTCGGGCGGGTCAGTATCCGCCTGCCATTCTCATGGCGCGACCCGCGAGACGGTACACGAGCGCCACCGACGCGGAGGATGACGTATAGAATCCAGTTCGGAACACATCACCCGCGACGACGATGCTCAACGCGGCCGACGGTGCAAGATCGAGCGAGCCATGCGCGTTCCACGGATTGAAGCTCCGCGTATAACTCCCGCGCTCGATTGTGCTCGGAGCGAGAAGCGCGGACTTGACGAAAAGAGTCGGCGCGGTTTCGGTCGCCCGAATAGCATATGACCCACTCGCGTTGAGTGTTACCGCTGGCGTCACGCCCGCCGTAATCGCCGCGATTACGGAATGACTGCGGAGGTCAATCGGCGTGTAGTAGGGTTGATACGAGCCCGTCAGGTCGAACCTGAGGTCAGTCGGCACATACGGCTGCTGCGGATGCGCAAGAGCAAACCGGCTTTCGGCCGAGGTCTGCATCGCTCCGGAATAACCGGCGCGAAGTGTCATGTCCGGTTTGTGCACCAGTGGCGCGAGCAGCCACGCGTATCCTGCGCTCACGGTGTTCGAATCGGGATACCGCTGTGCCTGAACCGCCGCTTCGCCGAGCCAGCCACGCGGATTGTCGAGGTGAAGAGCAGCTTTGCCCGTCGTGGTCATCACCGTTTCCGAAAGGCTCGCTTCGGTCGCGAAATAGGGCGCTCTGCCAGCCGTCGTAAAGATCTCGATGTGTGCTGGCAACCTGATTCCGATGCTCCCCGAGCCGACGAAATCCGACGACGAGGTCTGCGACCGCGTTACGAGTCCACCCGCCAGATCGAGATCGACGGATGCGCTCGCAGCATAGTGATGAAACGCAATATCGGCGACCGATGCCGTTCTCGTCGCCGTATCGCCGAGCTGGAAGTGCATCCCGCGGGCGCGAACGGCGAATGACGTCGAGGGAGAGGGAAACCACCCGGCCTCCGCGCTGACTGTTGCGCGGTCGATCGGCTGGTCATCGTGTGCATAGGCCGGCGTCACCGAAATCCATGGAGCGGTCAGGATTGCGATGTCGGTCCGAATCCGCCGTATTGCCGGATCAGAATCTCCCGATGCGATCGCGGACCTGATGAGCCGGTCGGCTCCCGCAAAGTCACCTTCCCAATAATCGAGAGTGCCAATGATCGCGTCGGCGCGGCCATCGACTGAACGCGAGTCCACTCCGGCGAGCACCTCGCGGGCGCGACGTCCCTCACCGGTCTCGATGAGTTGTCGACCGTATTGGAGGCGGAGCCCGTTATCCGCCGAATGAAGCATCAGCGCGCGCTCCGACACCGCCCGCGAACCGGCAACGTCATGTGCCCAGTACAGCGTCTCGGCGAGAAGGCGCATTGCGTCGCCATCATCGGGATGTGCCGCCAGGTGTGACCGGAGAACGGCGATCGCCCCCCGGAAATCGCCGGCGGAACGGAGTTCCGCGGCCTGGATCCGGGGATCTTCGCCGGCTGGCGCCTGCGACAGGGCCTCGCTTGGGGCCAGGACCGTCAACAGGGTGCCTGACAGCAGGCCCGCGATTATCAGCCGGCTCACGAAAGAGCGCCGGCGACTGCGTCGAAAGTTTGGCAATTGGGTTTCGGGTGACTGCGCGAAATGACGGGCAGCAATACATAGGAATGAACTAATGCCCGCGCAACAGACGATCCGAGTGACTCACGGCAAGGTTTTCGATATTATCGTGGAGCGCCTTTTCTTCCAAGACCACCGAGCAGAGTAGTCATCCGATGAGAAACAACACGCCGCCGTCACGATTCGGGCTGGTAGTCGCAGCCGGCCTGACCCTCACGTCCCTCGCCGATCCGTTCATTACCGGCAATCCGGTCATGCCTGATTCGCTGAAAAACCTCGACACTCGGCAGTTCTAGCGTGGAAGACGACGATTCGCTGCTCGACGAAGAGTTTCCGCTCGGCGACGGCGTTGCTGACATGGACGCGCTCGTGACGTGTCCGTACTGTGGTGAGGACGTGGAAATTGCCGTCGATCCAGGAGGTGGCGAGCAGCAGGCATACGTCGAGGATTGCCCGGTGTGCTGCTCGCCCTGGATGGTGCGCGTCAGCTATTCAGCAGGCAACGTCAACGTTGCGCTCACACAGACAGACGAGTGATTTCGAGTCACCCGCGGGCTGCGCGCCGGAGCCAGCGAATTTCCTGCATCCCAGCCTTACCGACCGCACGCAACACAAGCCCAACCGGCGATCCGGCCGCAAAGGCCGCGGCGATGGCATAGAGGGCGCGCGGAGTGAAAGACTCCGCGCGCTGGATCGCATACACGGGCTCCCATCGGTCGGGCTGAAACTTCGCTTTAAACCTTTCGAGACCGCCGAAGTTGTAGAAGCGATTCGTGTGGGCATTCGTCAGGTCAAGCGCAATTTTCAGCCAGCGGGGCTCGTCTCCATGGGGGACGGCTCGACGTTTCGCGAGCGGCGCAAGGCCCATCGTCAGATATTCGGCACCGTCAGCGGCGACGGCGGATCCTGCGGCGTGCATGAGCGCCTCGACGGTTCCGTTGGGCGCATCGGGAACCCGCGGAAACTGCTCCACGAGCCAGCCGCGCCGGGATGGAACTGGCGAGAGTACGGCGAAAGCAAGAATCTGCTCCGGGTCCGCAGCCGATTGCGCGTGACGCGACGCGACAAAAATCCTTCGGTCGTCGAGCCGATCGAGCGTGGATGGCTCGACCAGAAACGCGAGCGGAGGAAGTCCTCGTCCCCTTAACCAGTGATCGAGTACGACGCGCAACTGCCGCGAATCGGAAGCTTCGCGCGGCGACCATTCACGCACAGCTACACCCTTGTTCCATGCTCGGCGAAGCTGCGCGCGGAGTGACGAGTGTGCCTCGACCTTCTGGCTCCACGTTGCCGGAATCCACGCTGGCTGCGCTCCGAGCAAAACCGTCGAGTGTTGCGGACTCGCTCTGGCAACCGCTTCCAGCCGTCCCTCCGCGCCGAAATAGCAAACGCCTTCGTTGCGGTCAGCCGCAGCGGTCTCGAACTCCTCAACAACGGCGGGCAATCGCTCGAGGCTCGAGACCGGCGCACCGGCCACGACGCGGATTGACGCCCGCTTGACGTAGCCGACAACAGCGTCACCGCCGCTGGAGAACCAGAGATCAATTCCCGGGTTGACGATCTGATATGCGGTTGCATTCCAGCCGTGCTGCATCACCAGATCGCGAGCTTGCCTGACGGGCTCGGGCCAATCGCCGATCATCAGAATCGAAAGAGGTAGCTCACCTTTCCGAAAAAACCGTCGTTCGTGCGGCGGAGATCCGTAAACCTGAACTCGCGCGGCTCTTCCATTCGAGAACCGTAACCGAGATACACGAGCGTGCCGGGAACAGGCCGGTAGCTGAATAGCCAGTCCATCGTGAACTCGTTGATGTTGCTGCCGGTGTCTTTCAGTCCGCCAATGAGAATCTGATTTCCATTCCGATCCTGAAGGATCGACCGCGATCGCGCGGAATATTGGCCGACAAGACGCAGGAAAATGGAGGGGTTGATCTGGTATTCAGTCTTGATCCGCGGAATTGTCTCGGTTGAGAATCTCGATCCGTCCCGGCGCCGATCAAGCGTGAGACGCGAAAACTGAATCGAGTTCCTGAGCTCAGGCGTCGGCCGAAGATCGATCGCGCCGTCGACCCTCACGCTCTTGCCCGGAGCAGCCTCGCGAAAGATCGGAGTCCGGCCGACACTGATGCTCGACGTCGCACTGATGATGCGAAGTGTCGGTGTCGTCACCCTGACCGAGCCACCATACTGATTTTTCTCGAAGCCAGGTACCACGAACGCGGCGGTGTCGAGACGTGACGTGCCTGCCCTGACGATTGTCAGTGCGGAATAATTGGCGCGCCTGTATGCAAAACCGCTTCGCGACACAGCTCCACTCACTTGCCAGCCGCCTCTCAACGTCGCGCTCGGCGTAATCGACTCGGTGCTCTCGACCAGCGGACGACCGGATGAGTAGTCCCACGTGCGCTGAAAGCCGACGAACGACCCATACGTCTGCACGAGCGCGCGCTTGTCGCCGTAAAAGCTGAACCGGTTGAAGATGTTCGTCTGGACCACTCCGGTTCGATTGACGAATCCGGCGGCGGCATTAAAGTCTGGCTCGACACCGCGAAGAGTGTAGTGAAATCCCCACGCGCGGCCGGTCCGGTCCCAATCGGCCTGAAGCAGCGAGCCCTTTCGATTCCTTGAAGTGCTGTCGGTCGAGCTCTCCGCGGCTTGCAGCTGCACGAAATACAGCTTCGAGTGATAGAATCGAAAATCAGCTCCGCCAAGGCGCGAGTAATCGCTGCCGTCTTCGCGCGTCGTGAGCACCGATCCAAGTGTATACCGGCGGCCGAAATCCTTGCGAAAACGGCCGATACCGAACAACGGATTGCTTCGTCCAGTCCATGAATTTGCCTGATCGTCCTGAACGAGCATCGACGCGACATTTACTCCGGAGAGCTTTCCCGCGAGCTTGAGGCCGCCCGTTGGGCCGACAATGCGGCGCGTATAAATGAGCTGGTTTGGCGTATCGAACAACTCGAGCCCATCGAGAAAAAACGGCCGCTTCTCCGGATAAAACAGCGCGAATCGCTCGTTGAGGAGCACCTGCCCAACGTCTGCCTCGACCTGAGAGAAATCGGGGTTGATCGTCGCATTCGCCGTGAGGTTCTGCCTGATCCCCCACTTCGCATCGCCACCGAAATCACCGTGAGAAGTGTAGTCGTGCGCACCCGAGCTCGCCGGCGACCCATCAACTCTTCCGGTGAATGTGGGCGTCGCCTCGAACACAAGCCCTCGATGCATGTCGTGGAGACCTTCCAGCGTTCCCGACTGCGCGAGAAAGTTGGAGTTAGCCCGCACCGCCGGTGCCCACGTATCCTGAAATCCGGAATGCTGAATGCGGCGCAGGATGTGAATTCCCCACGCCTGCACATTTGCATCCTGGTAACGCAGGCTCTTGAACGGAATCCGCACCTCGACTTCATACCCGGTCGCGACCAGCCGCCCTTTCGACTCGAAGAAATAATCAGGGTTGAGATCGACGGTGCCGTCGAGCGGATTGATGTTGCGAAAGCCACCACCGGTTGCAGATGGGCCGCCCGCACCGCCAGCGAAGCTCGCGCTGCGGGTGCCATCCTGCTGGACGCCGAGCGGATTGACGCCGAACAGAAACGCGAGCTGCCGGTCGTTGTCGGTGTCGAGGAGAATCTGGACATGATCCTCGCTCGCAATGTCATCGCGATTGGCGTGCGTTGCGCGAACGACGTCACCGTGCAGCTCGGTTGCCTTGATGCCGAAGTAGATGGCATCGGCCGCATACCAAACCAGAATCTCAGTCGGCTCCTCGGCCGCGCGGCCATCGACTGGCTGATACTGGGAGAATCCGGTGAGCCGGGCGGCGTGCGACCAGACCGGCTCGTTGAGGGAGCCATCGACCGTAACAGTCGCCTCGATCCGCGGAATTTCGACGCGAGTCTGGTTCGCCCTGCCGTCATACACGACGGCTGAGTCGCGGAGCAACGAGACTGCAAGAAGAGTCGTAATGAGCATCAGCCGGAGAATTTATCTCCGGCTGAAACAACCTGCTTCGCTAAAGTCCCGCTTCCTTGAGCAGCTTGTCGACGACCCTGTCCTGCTCGTCGTACGCGCCTTCGCCGAAATGGTGATAGCGAATGTGCCCAGTCGCGTCGATGAAGTAGACGGCGGGCCAGTACTGGTTGTGAAACGAGTTCCACACCTTGTAGGAGTTGTCCATCACCACCGGGAAGACGATACCGAGCGACTTCACCTGTTCGCGGACATTTGCTTCAACCTTTTCGCGCGGGAATTCAGGCGTGTGGACACCGACGACGACCAAGCCACGCGACCGGTATTTCGCTTCGAGCTTTTTGAGATACGGCAGCGCGTTGAGGCAGTTGTAGCACTCGAATGTCCAGAAGTCGACGATAACGACCTTTCCCTTCAATGCCGCCAAGTCGAGCGGCGCCGAGTTGATCCAGGGGCCGCCCTCGGAGAATCCGGGTGCAACGCCCTCGTCAGTCAGCGCGGGCATTGCTTCCTCTTTCGCAAACTCCTCGAGCGATTCACCTTGATCGACAGTTGACGCCTCGGCCCGCGGAATTCCTCCGAACGTCCTGATCAACACTTCCTCCGCACCGGCGGTCTGCACGATACCACCCTTGGCGAACAGGGTGCGATCCCACCCCATGACGATGATGAAAACCCCGGCGAGTGCCGCAACGCCAAGTGTCCGCCGAACCCATTGGTCGGCACCGGCATAGCGCTTCAGGCGGGCAAGCGCTTTTGCACCGGCGAACATCGCGATGGCGAGCGATGTCGCGGCGCCGAGGGCAAACGCGGCGAAAAGTAGTGCGGTGCTGGTTTTTGAAGCGTTCAGGGCGGCTGCCGCAATGACAAGACCGAGGATGGGTCCCGCACAAGGGGCCCAGACAAGGCCAATGGCCGAGCCAATGACAAAGTTTCCGACCGACGTGCGATTTCCCGATGCCTTTCGGTCAAGGGAGGAGCCGGCGCGAACGAGAGGGCGGGTGACGGTTTCGGTGAAGCGGGGCATCAGCAGGCTCAAAGAGACAACTGCCAGGAGAAGAATCGAGCCGTAACGGCCAATCTCGCTGGCGCTGACAATCCACGACGCGCTTGCTGTCGCGACTGATGCAACGAGCGCGAACACGACGGCCAGCCCGAGCAGCATCGGAAGTGTCTCGCGAGTGAACGACCTGTCAGCCCGCGAGAAGACGAGCGGTACGATCGGCAGAATGCACGGGCTCAGGATTGTGAGGAGCCCACCGATATAAGCGAGGAGGAGCATTGTCAGTCCAGAGAAGTATCCACCAATAATACGCCGCAAATCAGCGGCCGGATCACACCCACCGCTTGACCCGCCGTCTGTAGTCGTCGTACGCGGTTCCAAACTCCGCCGCGAGATACCACTCTTCCCGCCGGACCACCCGCGTGTAGAGCACCCACAGAACAGCGGGAAGGAGAACGACACCCCACCACGATCCAACGAGAAAACAGCCGCCGAGGTAGGCGAGGGTCATCCCCGAATACATCGGGTTGCGCGTCAACCGAAACGGACCCGTATCGACGAGTCTCGATGCCGGCCGGTGCGGGATGATCGCGGTGCTGGCACGCGCGAACGTGATCATCGCCCACGCCATGATACCGAAGCCCATCGCGATGAGGACGTACGCGGCTCCGGTGAAAAAACCGGCAGCCCCCGGCGCGATGCCGAGGGGCCACGAACGTAGCCGAGTCTCGAGAAGCCACGCGATGACGAGTCCGCCAATGAACAGCAACGGCGGAGGAAAACGGACGCCCGGACTATTCGGCTTCTCGTTACTGGCCAACTGGCTCCTGGGGTGAGGCTGGCCGCTGAATATGCCCTCGCTCGCCCGGCTCTTGCCACTGTCAGTCGTGTCCGGAAAAACAATTGGCCCGCCTGCCGGCTGACTTGCGATCTTGTTTTAAGCCTATAATATCTCCTCCGCGCACCTCAGGACGGAGGAGAAAAGTCTGAAAGCGGTCATTGTCGGTGGCGGGCCGGCTGGATTGTACACAGCGCTTCTGCTCAAACGGGCAGACGCCTCGCACGAAGTCGCTGTTCTCGAGAGAAACAAGCCGGAGGATACATTTGGATGGGGCGTTGTGTTCTCCGATCAGACGCTCGAGAACTTCCGCGCCGCAGACGAGCCGACTTTTACTGCCATCACGTCGAACTTCGCTCATTGGGACGACATCGACGTCTTCGTCCACGGTCGTCGTATCACTTCGGGCGGTCACGGTTTCAGCGGCATTGGTAGAAAGAAGCTTCTCCAGATTCTCCAGCAACGATGCCGGGTGCTCGGGGTGGATCTACGCTTTGGGACCGATCTTCACGATGACGCCGACCTGGGCAAGCTCGGACTCGGCGACGCCGATATCATCGTCGCCGCAGATGGGATCAACAGCGTCATCCGTCGCAGATACGAAGCGCAGTTCCACCCTGACCTCGACGCGCGAACTGCGCGCTTCACCTGGCTCGGCACAACGCTGCCGCTCGACGCCTTCACCTTCTTCTTTGCGGAGAACGAGCACGGCGTTTTCCAGGCGCACTGTTATCGGTTCGACGAGAACACGTCGACGTTCATCGTCGAATGCGACGAGCAGTCGTGGCGGTCGGCAGGGTTCGACACGATGAACACGGACGAGACAATCGCTACGTGTGAGAATCTGTTCGGGGAATGGCTCGATGGTCATCGGCTCATGTCGAACGCTGCTCATCGCTCGGCCTCACCGTGGATCAATTTCGTGAGAGTCAGGAACGAGCGCTGGTCATACAGAAACATCGCGCTCATTGGTGATGCCGCTCACTCGGCCCATTTCTCGATCGGGTCGGGAACCAAGCTGGCAATGGAAGACGCCATCTCTCTCGCGAAGCATCTGACCCAGGCGGATGACATTCCCTCAGCGCTCTCGCGATATCAGGACGAGCGTAGCACCGACGCACTGCGTCTTCAGAATGCTGCCCGCAATTCGATGGAGTGGTTCGAGAACGTCAAGCGCTACATCCATCTTCCGCCAGAGCAGTTCGCGTACAGCCTTCTCACGCGAAGCCAGCGGGTAAGTCATGAGAACCTGAGGCTGCGCGACTCGACTTACCTCGCTGGAATCGAGCGCTGGTTTGCCAGTCAGGCCTCGCAAAATGGCAGCGTCATGGCAGATCCGCCGCGATCGCCAATGATCCGCCGAGGGGAAGAGTCATTCGTACCGCCGATGTTCACGCCGTTTCGGCTTCGCGATATGACACTGCACAATCGCATCGTCGTCTCGCCAATGGACATGTACAGCGCGACTAACGGCACGCCAAACGATTTTCACCTCGTGCATCTTGGCGCGCTCGCGCTCGGTGGCGCGGCGCTGATCACGACGGAAATGGTCTGCGTTTCACCCGAAGCCCGCATCACACTCGGCTGCACCGGTTTGTACACCGACGAACATCTGGCTGCGTGGAAGCGAATCGTCACGTTCGCGCATGAGTGGACCGACTCGCGCGTCTGTCTTCAGCTCGGACATTCGGGCAGGAAGGGATCGACGAAACTGCCGTGGGAAGGAACGGACATCGAGCTCGACTCGGGAAACTGGGGACGCATTGGGCCGTCACCTATTTCCTATGGTCCGACGCTTCCGCCGCCGCGGGAAATGGATGCGGCCGACATGACGCGAGTGCTCGCCGAATTCGTGCGGGCGACTCGGATGGCGAACGAGGCGGGATTCGACATGATCGAGCTGCATTGCGCGCATGGATATCTGCTGTCGAGTTTCCTCACGCCGGTGAGCAACACACGAACGGACAACTACGGCGGGTCGCTCGAGAACAGGATGAGGTTTCCGCTCGACGTGTTCACTGCCATGCGTCATGAATGGCCGGCCGCGAAACCGATGTCCGTGCGCGTGTCGGCAACGGACTGGATCGATGACGGGCTCACGGCAGCCGAGTCGGTGGAGATCGGAAAAGCGTTTGCTGAGGCGGGGGCTGACATCATTCACGTGTCTACCGGACAGACAGTGAGTGATGCAACGCCAGTCTATGGAAGATTGTTTCAGACACCTTACAGCGACCGAATCAGGAACGAGGCGCGCGTGCCGACAATTGCTGTCGGCAACATCACCGATTTCGATCAGGTGAATTCAATCATTGCCGCCGGTCGAGCTGACCTGGTTTCAATCGGACGGCCACACTTGAGTGATCCGCACTGGACACTGCACGCTGGAGCTCAGCAGGGTTACGGCGGCGCGCGCTGGCCGGTGCAGTATTACCAGGGCCGGGTGCAGCTCGAACGTGAGGTTGAACGAGCGAAAGAGCTGAACTCAACGACAACCAGGAAAGGATAGCCGATGCCCGAGCCCGAGCGATATCTCGAAGGAAAACATGCCGTGGTAACCGGAGGCAGCCGCGGAATTGGCGCTGCCGTTGCCGCCGATCTCGTCGCGCGCGGCGCACGAGTGACGATCATGGGAAGATCTCTTGAAACGCTCGAGCAACAGGCGCAGCAGCTTCGTGGCGAGCGCGGCGTCACCGTTTCTACCGAGCAATGCGACGTTGCCGATCAAACCTCGGTCATCACCGCGTTCTCGCGCTCTGTCGCAACGCTTGGCCCGGTCGAGATTCTCGTCAACAATGCCGGGACAGCAAAGAGCAGGCATTTCACGGAGACGAGCCGCGCCGTATGGGATGAGCTGATCGGCATCAATCTCACGGGCACATACCTCTGCACTTCGGAAGTCGTGCCCGGAATGATTCAGGCAAAGAGCGGGCGGATCGTGAACGTTGCATCCACCGCCGGACTCCGCGGCTACAAGACGATGACCGCATACTGCGCGTCCAAGCACGGCGTGATCGGGTTCACTCGCGCTCTGGCCATGGAAACAGCAAAGCATGGAATCACGGTCAATGCGGTGTGTCCGAGCTATGTCGATACCGATCTCACCTATAATGCCGTGAATAACCTCGTCACCAACCTCGGCAAGAGTGAACAGGAAGCACTTGCCATGATCACGCGGGTCATTCCGCGCGGGACGCTCATCACCGTTCAGGAAGTCGCGAGCGCGGTGAGCTGGCTGTGTTCGCCAGATGCGTCGGCAATGACTGGCATCTCACTGCCCGTCGCCGCCGGAGAGGTTCAATGACAATCCCGGCTGCTCGTGTGGACACGCAGCGAACTGATCCGGGACGCGGTGAGCAGGCCTCGCTTCGTACCTGGCTTCGGCTTCTCACCTGCACGAGTCTGGTGGAGCGAGAGGTTCGTGGCCGGCTTCGCGATCGCTTCGACACAACGCTGCCTCGCTTCGACGTTCTCGCTCAGCTCGACGCCGCATCACGCGAACAGAAGGGCGATCTCACCATGAGCGAGCTGTCACGCCGGCTCATGGTGACCAACGGCAATCTTACTGCGCTCGTGGAACGACTCGTACAGGAAGGGCTCGTCAAGCGTGCCCCCGCTCCCGGCGATCGCAGAACACAGTTCGTCAGCCTTACCCTGGCGGGCAGGCGTGCTTTGGACTCGATGACGCCCGAGCACCAGCGGTGGATCGACAATCTCTTTAGTGGACTTTCCGCCTCCGACAGAAGCCACCTGTTCGAGCTGCTCGGCAAGCTCAGCAACTCGGTCCATCACTCACTCAGCGAGGATCGCGACCGATGACAGAACCAGCCTTCGGCGCATCGATTCAACCGCGACATTTCAGCTGGTCGGTGAACGATCTTGTCGCGACGATCACGCTGAACCGGCCTGAGCGAAAGAATCCTCTCACGCTCGAGTCATATCGTGAGCTCACCGATACGTTCATCGCGCTTCAGACGATCACGGATGTTCGAGCTGTCATCATTACCGGCGCAGAGGAGAACTTCTGCAGCGGCGGTGACGTTCACGACATCATCGGCCGCCTCGTCGAGATGAAAAAGGTGCGTGACACAACACGCCTTCTCGAGTTCACGCAGATGACGGGTGATCTGGTCAAGGCGATGCGGGCATGCCCTCAGCCAATCGTCGCCGCGGTCGACGGGATCTGCGTCGGGGCCGGCGCAATATTGGCGATGGCCAGTGACCTGAGGCTCGGTACCGAGCGAAGCAAGGTTGCATTCCTCTTCGTGCGCGTTGGACTTTCCGGCGCCGACATGGGCGCGTGCGCAATTCTCCCGCGAATCATTGGCTTCGGCCGCGCGAGCGAGGTGCTTTATCTCGGCCGGACAATGTCCGGTGCCGAAGCCGAGCGATGGGGCTTTTACAACAGGGTGTGTTCGCCGGAGACTCTCATGGCCGATGCCGTTGAGCTGGCAGGCAGGCTCGCGCATGGTCCGACCGCCGCGCACGCGATGACGAAGCGATGCCTCCATAATGAGTGGTCAATGCCGATCGACGAGGCGGTTGACTACGAGGCGAAGATGCAGGCGGAGTGCATGATGACGGACGACTTCGAGCGTGCGTATCGGGGTTTCGTGGACAAGGTGCCGCCTGTGTTCGAGGGCAATTAGGTGAGATCATCGATGCTCGAATGGCCGTTTTTCGAGGAAACGCACCGCGAGTTTGCAGTGAATCTCGAGACGTGGGCGAACACGGAGATTGACGAAAATGAGCCGGCCGACGTCGATGGTGCATGTCGCCATTTAGTCGCGCAGCTAGGGAATGCCGGCTGGCTGCGCTTCGGAATCCCCGCCGCATACGGCGGCGCTCATCAAACTCTCGACGTGCGCACGCTGTGTATCGCGCGCGAAACGCTCGCCCGGGTTTCCGGTCTCGCCGATTTCTCGTTCGCAATGCAGGCACTCGGGGCCGGTCCGATCTCGCTCTTTGGCACCGATGATCTCAAGCGCCGGTATCTGCCGCGCGTCGCAACCGGTGAGGCGATCCCCGCGTTCGCGATCTCGGAGAGCGAAGCAGGCTCCGACGTCGCCGCGATGCAGACCAGCGCCCGGGAAGATGGGAACAGCTATGTCATCAACGGCGCGAAGACATGGATCTCGAATGGAGGCATCGCCGACCAATACGTCGTCTTCTGCCGACTCGACGGATCCGACGAAGAGTTTGTGGCGCTCGTTGTCGAGCCGTCAGATAACGGTTTCAGTGTGCCCGAACGGATCGAGACGATCGCACCACATCCACTCGCGACAATCAGGTTCAATGACTGTCGCGTTCCGGCGAGCAGACTCGTCGGCGAACGTGGCAACGGGTTGAAGGTCGCGCTCGGTACACTCGACGTCTTTCGGTCTACCGTCGGCGCGGCTGCGCTTGGCTTCGCGCGTCGCGCGCTCGACGAGTCGCTGGCCCACGTTTCGCAGCGAAAGATGTTCGGTGGATTGCTTCAGGACTTTCAGCTAACGCAATCTCGACTCGCAACCATGGCTACCGACATCGATGCAAGCGCACTGCTCGTGTATCGCGCCGCGTGGACCAGGGACACGCAGGGACGTCGCGTGACGCGAGAAGCCGCGATGGCAAAGATGTTCGCGACCGAAGCATCGCAGCGCGTGATCGACTCAGCCGTCCAACTCCTCGGAGGCCGTGGCGTCGTCGCCGGTCACCCCGTCGAGAAACTGTATCGCGAGATCAGGGCACTCCGCATCTACGAAGGAACGACGGAAGTTCAACAGCTCATCATCGCCCGCAATATTCTCGAGCAGTACGGGAGTCGCACCGATGCCTGAGCGCGGTAGCCAGACCTCGTACGCCGATACGTTCTGCGCCGATCACATGCCACCGCGTGAGCTCTGGCCGACCCTGGAGTGGTCCGGCATTCCAGATCTCAGCTATCCGGACAGATTGAACTGCGCCTCCGAGCTTCTGACATCCTTGATCAGGGCCGGCCACGGTGAGCGGACCGTATTTCGGTTTATCGATGGTTCGTGGACATATCAACAGCTGTTCGAGACGAGCAATCGCATCGCGCACGTTCTCGTGGACGATCTCGGTCTCATGCCAGGCAATCGCGTTCTACTTCGCGGGCCGAACAATCCCATGCTCGCCGCGTCCTGGTTCGGTGTGCTCAAGGCGGGCGGAGTGGTCGTTTGCACGATGCCTCTCTTGCGCGAAAGGGAGCTGAGATATCTGGCGGACAAGGCCGAGATCAGGCTGGCTCTGACGGACATGCGGTTTGGGGAAGAATGCGAAGCCGCGTTTCGGACGCATGCTGATGGCACCACTCGCGATGGAGCACGCGTCCTTCATTTCAACAGTGACGCGGGCGACAGTCTGGATTCGATGATGAGGCAAAAGTCGGAGCTGTTCACGGATTACGACGCGCTGGCAGACGACACCGCCATCATTGCGTTCACATCGGGAACAACTGGCGAAGGGAAGGGGACGATGCATTCGCATCGTGACATTCTCGCGATCACCGATTGTTTTCCGCGCTACGTACTCCAACCCTCCGCCGACGATCTGTTCTGCGGGTCGCCGCCACTTGCATTCACGTACGCGCTTGGCGGATTGCTGCTGTTCCCGATGAGATTCGGCGCATCGTCGTTGCTGCTCGAGCAGGCAACACCGTCGCACCTGTTGAAAGCGATCGAAGACTTCCGGCCAACTGTGTGTTTCACGGCACCGACCGCCTATCGCGCGATGTCGGGCATGCTCGCGGACCACGATGTATCGAGCCTGCGCAAATGCGTCTCGGCCGGCGAGACACTCCCCTTGTCTGTGTTCGAGGAATGGGAGAAGGCGACAGGGTTGAAAATCATCGACGGAATTGGGGCAACAGAGATGCTGCACATCTTCATCAGCGCGGCGGGAGATGACATCAGGCCTGGTGCAACCGGCAAAGCGGTGCCGGGCTACAAGGCAAAGATCGTCGATGACGACGGCAACGATGCGCCCGTCGGGTCGGTCGGGAGGCTTGCAGTGCAGGGGCCAACGGGCTGCCGCTACCTCGACAACATCGAACAGCAGAAGAAATACGTTCACAACGGATGGAATCTTACCGGCGACTCGTACAGGCTCGATGCTGATGGATACTTCTGGTTCCAGGCACGGACGGACGACATGATCATCTCGGGCGGTTACAACATCGCCGGACCCGAAGTGGAAAATGTTCTGCTCGAGCATCCATCGGTGCTCGAGTGCGCCGTTGTCGGCGAACCGGACGAAGAGAGAGGGCACATCGTCAAGGCGTTCATCGTGCTTCAGACTGGAGCAAGCGAGAGCGCAGAGCTGACGAAGGCGATCCAGGATTTCGTCAAGGCGCGGATCGCGCCCTACAAGTATCCGCGAGCGGTCCAGTTCACCGACACTCTGCCGCGAACATCCACGGGGAAGATTCAGCGATACCGACTGAGGGACGCATCAGCATGACAAATGACTCGAGCGACATCCCGGAGACACTCGTTGAGCGCGCGCTGGCCGAACGGGAGACGGGCCCCGAGATCCTGCAGCCGGAAGGTTGGCCACGGCCGCGCGGATATTCCAACGGCGCTGCGTCCACCGGCCGGTACGTGGTGCTCGCGGGTCAGATCGGGTGGAATCCCGTGAGCGGTGAGTTCGAGACCGATGATTTTGCGGCGCAGACCCGGCAGGCTCTCACCAATATCGTTGCGCTGCTTCTCGCGGGCGGAGCGCGGCCACGCGATCTAGTGCGACTGACATGGTACATCCTCGATCGCGACGAGTATCTGGGCGCGGCGCGCGACATCGGAGCGATCTACCGCGAGCTCATCGGCGATCATTATCCGCCGATGTCTGTCGTTGTCGTTAGCGGTCTGATCGAGACGCGTGCGCGACTGGAGATCGAAGCCACCGCTGTCATCCCGGGCTGACAAATGGGCATCCATACATTGCCGCACTTTACGGCGACACGGTATGTGCAGCCGCTTCGCGAAGGCGGGTCGCTGCCCGCGGTTGTCGACACTCATGGTGGCGGCATGTTCGTCGTCAAGTTTCGCGGCGCGGGGCAAGGCGTGAAAGCATTGATCGCCGAGCTGATCGTGGGAATGCTGGCGAGGCACGCCGGGTTGCCGACTCCGGAGCCGGCGCTCATCGAGATTCCCGATTCATTCGGTCGCGCTGAACCCGACCCGGAGATTCAGGATCTCCTGCGGGCAAGCCACGGCGTCAATGTCGGCGCGCGATATCTCGATGGCGCATTCAATTTCGACGGCAATGCAGCGGCGGATTACATCTCGCCGGAACTTGCCGCGCGCATCGTGTGGTTCGATGCCTTCGTCTCGAATCCCGATCGCACGCACCGCAACCCCAATCTGATGATCCTTGATCGAAAGCCGTACCTCATCGACCACGGCGCGGCGTTGTATGCGCAGCATGACTGGCCGTCTGTTGACGATGCCCGAACGAGATCGCCGTTTCAGCTCGTGAAGGATCACGTGTTGCTGGCGCAAAGTGCCGATATCATGGCGGCCGATGCGGAACTGGCTCCGCTGATGTCTGACGATGTCATTCGGTCGGCGCTGGCGAGCGTTCCGGACGATCTCTTCACCGATCCGTCGATCACGTCTGACTTCGCGACTCCTGCTGAAGCGCGCGAGCGATACGCGAGATACCTGGTCACGCGGGCTGCGTCTCCTCGCGCGTTCGTTGACGAGGCGTCCGGTGCGCGAGAACGCGCGCGCCGCGCGCCTGCCATTCGCGTCTCGTCTCGCCGATGACATCGCTCATCGATTCGAGCCGGTCACCAGGCAGCGAGCTGGACGGGTGGATCTCGTACAACTTCGCCGTGCTGCGGGTTGTGCCCCACGTCCACATCGGTGTCTTTGTACCGGTTGGAGTCGTACTGCACGCGCGCACGACGGAGTTCATCGCCGCGCGGGTCATTACCGATGTCGGGCGATTGTCGTCTCGAATTGATGGCATTGATATCGACTTGCTGGCGCGGTACCTCAAGTCATGTGAGGCGATCTGCTCAGGTGATTCAACGGCGGGCCCGATCGCGCTGGCCCCACCGTCAGAACGATTTCACTGGCTTACCGCACCACGATCAGATGTGATTCAGTGCGGCCCCGTTCACGAAGGATTGTGCGAAGATCCCGCGGCAATGATCGACGAGCTGTTTTCATCTCTCGTCGAGGGGCGTTTCGAATGAGTTCGACGGGTAAATTGTGACTGTGACCGATCTTGAAGAAGCCATCGCCCGCCGCCGGACGTTTGCCATCATCAGCCATCCGGACGCGGGCAAGACGACTCTTACCGAAAAACTCCTGCTGTACGGCGGTGCGATTCACCTTGCCGGCTCGGTGAAGGCGCGCCGTGCAGCACGCCATGCGACCTCTGACTGGATGAAGCTCGAGCAGGAGCGCGGCATCTCCGTCACGTCGAGCGTGATGCAGTTCGAGTACGACGGTTATCACGTCAATCTTCTTGATACGCCAGGCCACGAGGACTTCTCCGAGGACACATATCGGACACTCGTCGCGGCTGACAGCGCGGTGATGCTACTCGACAATCGCCGAGGCGTGGAGGAGCGAACC
>JBBSFT010000013.1:0-36082 GCA_038254845.1 Gemmatimonadales bacterium
CCCTGCCCCTTCTCGAGGCGCGGGCGAAGCTCCCGAAGATAGAGCGCGACCGCCCCGATGGCGCTTCGGCCAATCGGAACCAGCCGCTCTTTCGATCCTTTGCCAAAGACCCTGACGAGATGGTCGTCCATCAATACGTCTTTCACCGACAGCGTGATCCACTCCGACACCCGGAGACCAGCGCCATATGCGAGTTCCAGCATCGCGCGATCCCTGAACACCAGCGGTTCCTCGAGCAACGGCGCCGCGATCAGTCGTTCGGTTTCGGCGACCGTTAACACCTCGGGCAGAGTTCTCCATCGCTTTGGCGACTCGAGCCGCTCGCTTGGATCCCGCACGATCTGCCCTTCGCCGAGCATGAAGCGATAGTAGCTTCTGACGGCTGAAATGTTGCGGCGAATGGACGATGACGACAGTCCGAGATCCTTCAGATGATACACATACTCGCGGAGAATTTTCGCACTGGCCGCGTCGGGCGTGCGCGCGCCTTTGATGAAGCAGAAGGTCGCAAATCGCGCAAGGTCGCGCGCGTAAGCCTCAATGGTGCGAGGAGATGCGCCTTTCTCAACTGCCAGATGATCGTTGAATCGCTCGAGCTGAAACGAACGGGCGATGTCATCGTCGGCAACTTCAGGCATCACTGGTTTCCGAACGGCTGTTCCGTCGCTGCCGCACGTAAAACAGCGCGGCAATGACTGCGGCGATCAGCGCGCCGCCAATCGCTGCAACCTTGCTCGAGTGAACCATCCGCGAATAGACCCCGTCCCAGTCGTTCCCTGCCTCGAAGGCAATCCAGGTGACGAACGCGAACCAGATGCCCGACGCTGCTGCGATTGCGAGGGCGACACCGGCAGGTGGAAGTTTCATCGCCCCGGCGAACGGCGGGACCAGCGCTCTCACTCCCGGGAGGAAACGACTGATGAACAGCGCCGGCAGTCCATACCGCTCGTACAACTTCCGCAGGCGCTGCTCGGCGCCCTTCCCGCCCCAACGCTCGAGGCGCGCCATGAATGCACCGGCCCCGTAACGTCGTCCGACGTAATACATGAAGCTGGCGCCGGTGAGATTCCCCAGCCACGCAACGAGAAATGTCGAATACGGCGAAGCCTTCCCCCGAGCAGCCAGAAAGCTTCCGAACGCGACGGCGCCATCGGCCGGAAACGGGGGGAAAATATTTTCAATCGCCGAGATGCCACCGATTGCCACATAAAGCGTTGTAACGGGAAGCTCGCCCAGCCAGGCAAGGAATGCCTCGACGTTCATCCCTGGTCCGCCGGCGCCGCAACCACCGTTGCCACTGCGATGCACGCGAGCCCTTCGCCGCGGCCGATCCAGCCCATCCCCTCGTTCGTCTTTCCCTTGATCGAAACGGCGCTCGCATCGATGCCCAGGGCCTTGCCAATTGCCCCCATCATCTCGGCGCGATGCGGGCCGATTCTCGGACGCTCGGCGATGACCGTTACGTCAACATTGACGATCGTTTTCCCGAGTCGCGCGATAACGTCAACTGCATGGCGAAGCATCTCCATTGAATCCCGATTCTTGTTGATGGCCTCGGTGTCGGGAAACAACTCGCCAATGTCACCGGCTCCCGCGGCACCCAGAATTGCGTCGGTGATCGCATGCGCGATTGCGTCACCATCGGAATGGCCGTGCAGCCGGAAGTCAACCGGGATGCTGATCCCCCCAAGAACCAGTGGGCCGCCGGGAACAAACCGGTGGGAATCATATCCGATTCCAGTCCGGTACAGCGCTCAGTCCGTGAAGCGCTTGATGGCCAGCGTGGTATTGTGACCACCAAAGCCAAAGCTGTTGCTGATGACTGCGTTGACTTCGCGCTCGACGGGGGTATTGGGAGTGTAGTCCAGATCACATTCCGGATCTGGCGTGCAGTAGTTGATCGTCGGCGGAATGATGCCCGTATTGATGGCGAGTGTGCCGATCACCAGTTCGACCGCGCCCGCAGCGCCGAGCATGTGTCCCGTCGCCGACTTTGTCGAGCTGACACTGACTGACTTTGCGCTGTCACCAAATACCGCCTTGATCGCCGCTGTCTCGTTGAAATCGTTGGCCGGGGTGGATGTACCGTGCGCATTGATGTACTGGATGTCGGCAGGCTCGAGAGAGGCGTCCTTGAGCGCGCGCTTCATCGCACGCTGAGCGCCTTCGCCATTCGGCGCCGGCGCGGTGAGATGATACGCATCACCAGTCGCGCCATAGCCGACAATCTCCGAGTAAATCGTTGCCCCGCGCCGTCGGGCATGCTCGAGCTCTTCGAGAATGAGGATCGCGCCGCCTTCACCCATGACGAATCCGTCTCGCGTCGCGTCGAACGGGCGTGACGCCGTTGCCGGACTGTCGTTCCGCTCGGAGAGTGCCTTCATGTTTGCGAATCCACCGACAGCCATTGGCGTGACGGTCGCCTCGGCACCGCCGGTAATCATGACGTCGGCGTCGCCGTATTGAATCGTCCGGTACGCATCACCGATCGCATGAGCGCTCGTCGCGCAAGCCGAGACAGTGGCGTAGTTTGGGCCTTTCGCCTGAAACTGCATCGAGACGATTCCGGCAGCAATGTCGGAGATGAACATGGGAATGAAGAACGGCGAGATCTTGCTCGGTCCGCGTTGCCGGTAGACGTCGTGCTGCTCCTCGAAAATCTTGAGGCCGCCGATGCCACTGCCGATGATGACACCGGTGTTGAATGGATCATATCCGGTACCATCGCCAAAGCCGGCATTGTCCATGGCCTGCCGCGCAGCAGCGACCGCGTACTGGGTAAACTGGTCCGCTCGCTTTGCTTCCTTCCGATCCATGAAATTGAGAGGATCAAAACCCTTTACTTCGCACGCGAACCTCACCTCGAATGTGCTGGCGTCGAAATGTGTGATCGGCGCTGCACCCGATTTTGCGGCAAGCAGCGATTGCCACATCGTCGCCACGTCGTTTCCGACTGGAGTGAGGGCACCCATCCCCGTGACGACGACCCGGCGCTTCATTACGCCGGGATCTTGCTGTTCAGATATCCGAGCGCATCACCGACGGTGCGGAGTTTTTCGGCGTCTTCGTCGGGAATATCGATGTTGAATTCCTTCTCGAACTCCATCACAAGCTCGACGATATCCAGACTGTCCGCGCCGAGATCTTCGATGAAGCTTGCTTCGTTGGTGAGCTTCTCGCGCTCGACTCCAAGCTCCTTCTCGATGATGTCCTTAACCTTCTCCGAATTATCGGCCATGGTGCAGTCCCCTGGTGTATGTTGTGAAGCGGTGAAATATAGTTAAACGGCGTGATCCAGAAAGTTACGTAGCATCGCCTGCCCTCACGTCTACATCACCATCCCGCCGTCGATGACGAACACCTGACCCGTGATGTACGACGCATAGTCCGATGCGAGAAAAACAACAGCCGCGGCGATGTCGCCAGTCTTGCCGAGTCGCTCGAGCGGAATCAATCCGATCAGTGCCTTTTGTGCCTCGGGTGTCATTGCTGCCGTCATCTCAGTCTCGATAAAACCCGGCGCAATCGCGTTGACCAGGATGTTGCGCGATCCGAGCTCTTTCGCGACAGACTTCGTGAGCGCGATGAGCCCGGCCTTGCTGGCCGAGTAGTTTGCCTGGCCCTTGTTGCCGTTGAGCCCGACGACGCTCGCCATGTTGATGATACGTCCCGATCTTTTCTTCATCATTCCGCGTGACGCAGCTCGAATTGCGGCGAACGCACCGCGCAGATTCGCATTCATCACTTCGTCCCAATCCTCGTCCTTGAGTCGCATGACAAGGTTGTCGCGAGTGACACCGGCATTGTTGACCAGGATGTCGATTCCGCCGAACGCTTTTTCAACGTCCGAAACGAGCGTTGCAACGGCGGCGGTGTCGGTGACGTCGCACGCAAAGCCCATCGTATCCCGTCCGATTTCGATTGCGGCTGCGCGGGCCTTCTCCAGATCCCTACCGACGACGGCGACTCTGGCCCCGCTCTCGGCGAGCGCACCGGCAATCGATCGGCCAATCCCGCGCGTGCTGCCGGTGACGAGCGCCGACTTCCCCGAGAGATCGATCTTCATGACTTGACCCGCGCGAGAAGTTTTTCGATTTCAGCGGGCGTGCCGCACGCCATCCCTGACGCCGCAGGCGCGATGCGGGTCAGCAATCCTGTCAGCACGCTGCCGGGCCCCATTTCAACAAATAACGCATCCGGAAAGGCAGTTGCGATCTTCGTGATCTCGCCAGTCCACCGAACCGGCGATGTGAGCTGCTTGATAAGCAACTCACGCGTGTCGGCCGCGGACGACGACGGTTTCTCAGTCACGTTCGAGTACACCGGAAACGCCGGCTCACTGAACTCCGTCGCCTCGACAGCTTCGCGAAACCCGAACTCCGCCGGCTCCATCAGCGGCGAGTGAAATGCACCGCTGACCGGGAGCCGAACGGCGCGCTTGGCGCCATGTAATTTGGCGAGCTCCATGACTTTTTCGACGCCTGAAACTTCCCCCGACACGACGATCTGTTCGCTCGTGTTGTAGTTCGCCGGAACCACCGTGCCGGCAACGCGCGCCGCAAGTTCGCACAATGACTCGATCGAATCATCGAGCTTCCCGAGAATGGCCGCCATTGCTCCGGGCCGCGTTACCCCGGCCTCGTACATGAGCTGACCGCGACGGCGAACAAGCCTGGCTGCGTCGACAAGCGTGGTAGAGCCCGCTGCATGATAGGCGCTATGCTCGCCGAGTGAATGGCCGGCCGCAGCACAGATGTTCTTGCCAACTTCTTCTTTCACGATTGCCCAGATTGCCGCGCTGTGAGTCAACAGCGCCGGCTGCGCGTTGAGGGTCGCGGTAAGGTCTTCAGCCGGCCCCTCAAAGCAAAGCCTGCTGAGGGAAAAGCCGAGCGCATCGTCAACGGTCTCGAAAACGGTGCGAGCTGCCGGAAAGGCGTCGACGAGATCCTTGCCCATGCCGGGCTTCTGCGATCCCTGCCCGGGAAAAAGAAGAACGACGTCCATCGGCTAGAAGCGGATGATCATCGACGCCCAGGTGAACCCGGCACCAAACGCGACGAGGAGCGCCGTCGTTCCGTCGCGGATCACCCCTTTCTCAATCGCTTCATCGATCGCGATTGGTATCGATGCTGACGACGTGTTGCCGAACCGATCGACGTTCACGTAGACCTTTTCCATCGGGATGTTCGAGTGCTTCGCGGTCGCTTCGATGATTCTGACATTGGCCTGATGCGGAATCAGCAGGTCGATTTCCTCTCCGGTGAGACGCGCGCCGTCGAGAGCACGATCGGCCGCCTCCGACATTGAGCGAACAGCGTGCTTGAAGACTTCACGGCCGGCCATCTTCACGAGATGAGTTCTCTCCTCGAGAACCTGAGCGCTCATCGGGCTCGCTGCACCGCCACTCGGCCGATACAACAGATCGGCAAGCTGGCCGTCGCTTCGCATGAACGTCGACAGAATTCCCTTGCCCGCTCTTGACCGTTGAAGAATGACGGCGCCCGCGCCGTCACCAAACAGCACGCACGTCGCGCGGTCTGTCCAATCGATGATCGAGCTCATCTTCTCCGCGCCAACGACGAGAATCGTCTCAGCGACTCCGGTTGCAATCATCCCTTCGGCGACGGTCATACCGTAGAGCCATCCGGAGCACGCAGCGCCGATGTCGAAGGCGGACGCACGGCTCGCACCGAGCTCTGCCTGCAGATCAACCGAGGTGGCGGGAAGCAAGCGATCGGGACTGGCTGTACTCAACACGATCGCATCGAGCTCGCCGGCATGCACGCCCGCTTTTTTCATTGCGCCGCGCGCGGCAGTGGCCGCCATCATGCAGGTCGTTTCAGTATCCGTCGCGATGTGGCGCTCGACGATTCCCGACCGCTCGACAATCCATTCGTGCGATGTGTCGATGCCAATGTCGGCGAAATCGTGGTTCGTCATCACCTTGTCGGGGATTCCGCGCCCCGTCCCCATGACGGCCGCAATCGGGCGCTTCATGAAGCCGCCAGTGCCGCGTCGCCGCCATTCGCCACCGCAGCGAGCTTCTCGCCGATACGATCGTTCATTTTCGTCTCGAACGCTCGAACTGCAGCCCCAATCGCGTTCTTGATGGCGCGGGAGGTGGAATTACCATGACAGATCATGCTGATGCCGCGAACGCCAAGCAGCGGGGCACCGCCGTAGACGGAAGAGTCGAGCGCGCTCAGTGCTTTCTTCACGCGCAGCATGTCAATTTCCGGGTCGCGCTGCATCATCTCGATCGCCATCGGGATGACGCCTTCATAAAACTTGAGCACGATGTTACCGACAAATCCGTCGCACACAACAACGTCGACCGGCCCCCGGTGACTCGCACCGGGAGGCAGATCGCGGCCTTCGATGTTTCCCTGAAAATTGAACCCAGCGTGAAGGAAAAGAACGTACGCTTCCTTCGAGATGGCGTTGCCCTTTGCATCCTCCTCGCCAATGCTGAGAAGGCCGACAACCGGGTTGTCCCGGTCAAGGACCGTCTCAGCGTAGACTGAACCGAGCCACGCGAACTGCACCAGTTCGGCCGGCGAGCAGTCGACGTTCGCACCGGAGTCGAGAAGCACGATCGGATTTCGGGAAGTCGGCAGAATGGTACAGACCGGAGGCCGCTTGAGTCCTTCATGGAGGCCGAGCATGACGGCAGAAACCGCCATCTGTGCGCCCGTGTTCCCGGCGGAGACGAAAGCATCGGAAACACCATCGACCTGCAGTTTGAGGCCAACCGCCATCGGATTGTTCGGCTTTTTGCGCAGTGCGGCAGTTGGCCTCTCGGCCATACCGATATTGTCGGTCGCCTCGACGATCTCGATGCGTGGCCGAACGTGGGCATAAGACGCGAGCTCGCCACTGACGAGAGCGGCGAGCTCGGCCTCAATTACTGCGGTTTGCCCGACGAGCTGGACTGTGTGCGCATCAGCAAGCGAATCGAGTGCGATAAGCGCTCCGGCGACAGTTGCCCGGGGTGCATAATCGCCCCCCATGGCGTCCAGCGCGATGCGCGCCAACGGTCAAGCTTCCCTGGCAGCGACTCGCTGTTCACCGTCATAATAGCCGCATTCGTCGCAGACGTGATGCGGGCGCTTCATGCTCTGGCAGCGTGGACACTTCTGAATCGCGATCGCCGGAGCGGTCTTGTGCGTGTTCCGTGCGCGCTTTTTTCTCTTGGATGTACGGCGCTTTGGGACGGCCATTGTTGATGTCTAAGTTGAGTGTAATGCTTGTTCAGGGCAGCTGGCTGCGAATCGCGCGCAGTGCATCCCATCGGCTTTCGGTTGCAGCGGGCGCGCAATCACACGACCCATTGTTCAAATCGGTACCACAGGTGGCACACAAACCCTTGCAATCGTCGCGGCAAAGAACGAACCCAGGAACCGAAAGAAGCCAGAGTTCCCGGATCGCCGATCGCAAATCGAGCGAATGCGCGTTCGGATCGAAGGAATAGACATCCGGATCGTCCGAGACATCATCGCCTTCTGATGAGAAGATGAAATGCGCATCCTCGTCGACCGACGCACCAACCTCGATCAAGCACCGACGGCATGACATCTCTGTCTCGCCGGCAATGTGGCCGCTGAAATAAAAACGGGCCGGACCAGCTGATGAGAGCCGGCCTTCGACCTTGATTGGGCTCGTAGGCCGCAGGTCTCCGTCTGCCCACACCGAATCATCGGTGCCGAGCAGCGCGTCAACCTCCGCCGCCTGCGACTCCAGAGTCCGGATGTCAAACGACAGCATAAGCTCTTAAAACTAGCGACCTTAGGGCTCCGCGAAAAGTGGTTCCTGACGAGAGATCATTGTTGGCGACGGGCCATCAAACAGCCATTCAACAGCGATGGCACAGATGAAAAAACGATGCACAGATGAACTACGGATTGGAAAAAGGGACTACAGGACCGGACCGACCGACACGTCCGCCCGCCATCCCGTAGTTCCCCTTAATCAGTTACCGTAGTTCCATACTCATCTGTGCATCTTTTTCCATCTGTGCCATCGCTGTTGAATGGCTGTTCCGCCGGTCCGTTCAGCGAGCCGAGATGAGCTCAGCTTCCGAGAAAAAGAACTGTGCCTCTCGCTCAGCATTGTCATCGGAATCAGATGCGTGGATCGCATTCCGTTCCTTCGACTCCGCAAACAGCTTGCGAACAGTACCCTCAGCTGCCTCGGCCGGATCGGTAGCTCCGATCGCGTCGCGAAGCCCGAGCACGGCATTCTCCTTCTCGAGCACGAGCGGCATGCACGGCCCCGACGTCATGAATTTCACGAGCGACGCGTAGAACGGCCGCTCCTTGTGAACTTCGTAAAACGCGCCTGCCTGCGGTTCCGTCATGTGAAGGACGCGGCCTGCAACAACCTTGAACCCGGCACTTTCGAGGTGAGCGAAGATCTTGCCCGCCTTCCCTGCACCGAATGCGTCCGGCTTTACGATGGTGAGTGTCCTGCTGCCAGCCATGTCCATGTCCTGTAGTTATTTAGTGAGCGTCTTTGAGAAGTTGCACGACATCGATCGGACGTTTGGCCACCCCAATGCCGTTCTCTTCGAAGGCCTGCATTTTCTCGGCGGCGGTACCGGCCGAGCCTGAGATGATCGCGCCGGCGTGCCCCATCCGGCGGCCCGCGGGAGCCGTCTGGCCGGCGATGAAACCGACAACGGGCTTCGTCATCTTTTCCTTCACGAATTTTGCCGCTTCCTGTTCGTCGGTGCCGCCAATCTCACCGATCATCACGACCAATTCCGTATCGCCATCCGCTTCGAACGCCGCGAGGCAATCGATAAAGTTCGTGCCGTTAATCGGATCGCCGCCGATTCCAACACATGTCGTCTGGCCCATTCCGGCACGCGTCATCTGGAACACGACCTCATACGTGAGCGTACCCGAACGACTCACCAGCCCGATGTTTCCCTGCGCGCAGATGCTGCCCGGGATGATGCCAACTTTCGACTTGCCTGGCGAGATAAGCCCCGGGCAATTGGGCCCGAGAAGGCGCGCACCTTTCTCTTTCACGAACGAATACACCTTCGTCATGTCGAGAACCGGAACGCCCTCGGTGATGCAGACGATGAACGGAATTCCGGCGTCAGCCGCTTCCATCATCGCATCGGCAGCGAACATCGGCGGCACGTAAATCACGGTAGCATTTGCACCCGTTTCCTTGACGGCCTGCTCGACGGTGTCGAAGATCGGGACGGTGTCGTCGAACTTCTGGCCACCCTTGCCAGGCGTTACGCCGCCGACCACATGAGTGCCGTACTCGATCATCTGCCTGGTGTGAAAGGAGCCGTCGCGCCCCGTGATCCCCTGGACGAGCAACCGTGTGTCGTTATCGATAAAGACGCTCACGATTGAGCCCCGGTAGCGAGTGAAACAGCTTTCTTGACGGCTTCATCCATGTCCGTCATCGCCGAGAATCCGTTCTCGGTGAGGATTTTCAGGGCGATCTCCTCGTTCGTGCCAGTGAGCCGAATGACAATCGGCACCTTCAGCGGATTCTGTTTCGTCGCGGTGACAATTCCATTGGCAACATCGTCGGTTCGCGTGATGCCGCCGAAGATGTTGAACAGAATCGCCTTCACGTTGGGATCGGAGGTGATGATGCGAAGGGCATTGACGACTTTTTCCGGATTCGATGAGCCGCCGATGTCAAGAAAGTTTGCTGGCTCGCCACCGTAATACTTGACCAGATCCATCGTCGCCATCGCCAGCCCGGCCCCGTTCACAACGCACCCCACGTTGCCGTCGAGCTTGATGAACGTAAGACTCGCATTCCGCGCTGACACCTCGGCCGGATCCTCCGCAGACTCGTCGCGGAGTGCGGCGAGTGCTGGGTACCGGTCGAGCTCGTTGTCGTCGATGACCATTTTCGCATCGAGTGCAACGACATCGCCAGCGGGAGTCGTCACAAGCGGATTGATCTCGGCGAGCGAGCCGCCGTTGTCAATGAAGGCCGAATAGAGCTGCTGCATGATCTTCGCCGCAGCGCGGGCTTTTTTCACGTCACCGTAAAGGAAGAAGCCAAGCTCCATCGCTTCAAACGGCATGAGGCCGTAGCGCGGATCGACCGGATGGCGCATGAGTTTTTCGGGCGTCTCGGCAGCGACCTGCTCGATGTCGATTCCCCCGGCCGGGCTCACCATGAAGACGGCCTTCTTCGAGGCTCTGTCAACGATCACTCCGACGTATGCTTCGGTATCGATATCGGCAGCCGGCGTCACGAGAATTTTCTGAACCGGAAGATCCTTGATCGTCAGGCTGAGAATCGCCTTCGCAATCTCTTTCGCCTCCTCGGGAGTCTTTGCGAGCTTTACTCCGCCGGCCTTGCCACGCCCGCCAGCGTGTACCTGCGCTTTCACGACAACTGTCCCGCCGAACTTGCGCGCGATCGCCTCCGCTTCCTCGGGCGTCGATGCGACTTCGCCGGGAGGAACCGGGATTCCGGCATTCCGAAATATTTCTTTCGCCTGATACTCGTGGATGTTCACACTTTCTCCGATCCGCGAGCGTGGCCCGCGGCTGAGTGGTTGCTGGATTTGAATTTGGAAATTAACGGGCTATGGTAGTCCCTGCCCGACCGTGAACGGCATCGAGGCCGCGGCTCAGCTCGGTGATGATCGCGCGTCCGCCTGTTTCTCTCACATAGTCAACCGCGGCCCTCACCTTCGGCGCCATGTTGCCCTCGCCAAACGCGCCCGCGCGATCGAGCGATTCGGCTTCCGCTACAGTGATCCGCGGCAGCGCGCGTTGCGACGGCTTGCCCCAATCGGCGTAAACCACATCGACGTCGGTGAGAATCAGAAACAGCTCCGCATGGAGCTCGCGAGCGAGAACCGCAGCGGACAGATCCTTGTCGGTCACGGCATCGACACCTTCGAGTGCGCCGCTCGCATCGCGGTAAACGGGGATGCCACCTCCACCCGCCGCAATCACAATGACTCCGTCGCGCACGAGCTGGCTGATCATCTCGAGCTCGCGAATTCGGAGAGGCGCTGGACTTCCGACAACACGGCGGTCGCGTCCCTGCCCATCCTTCTTCACATGGGTAATCAGCGTCACCACACGGCGCCGAAGGCCTGACTGGCGGAGCGCATTCCCGATCGACTGCTGAACCATGTAGCCAATCCAGCCGGCAGTGCTCGCGACAAGAACTCCGAGAGGAAGCGGCGCGAGATCAGCGCGCGCGACTTCATTTCGCACGAGCTCATCCCCAACCTGCGGCCCGTTACCATACACGACACACAGGTTCCACCCCTCGGCCGCGAGATCGACGATTGGCCCGAGGCTCTCCCGGGTATGGCGGAATTGATCGGCAATCGTCGATCGCACGCCCGGCGGCGACAAGGCGTTGCCGCCAAGAGCAATAACCGCCGTGCGGGCGATTGAATCCGTCATCGTTTGCCGAGGACCATACCAAGAGAGTCATAGGCGAACCCAAACGCTTTGAGGTCGCCGGATGTCAACGCACTCCTCATTCTCGTGTAGAGGCGCGTTACTTCCGCGCGGAATACGGTGTCGCCTCCGGCAGAGAACTCCGACGGAATGACATCTCGCACCGCTGTCCGCGGCGACGGGGTCAGCTCATCGAGCAAATCGGGGGAGCCGGCCCGGATCAGCGCCGGAAAGCTGGCGCGCCACGCCGCGGCAATCGGGTCGGCGCCCGGCGCCGGTACGAGTACGGTGCGCCCCGTCATCGCGTTGACGAGGGCGGTTCCGCTATGCCTGAAATAAGAACGATCGGAGCCAGCGATGACAAAGTGCCTGCTGAGCGGATAGGCGTCAGATGCCGAGTATAGCTCGACCACCCACGTCAGCGAATCGCCGAGGTAGCCCGGTACGACATCGCTGCCTTGAGCGAAAATGGGAAACAGTGCGTGGAGACGTTCGCGGACGTCGCGGGTTCGAACGATTCTCGCGTCCGCGGGTAGCGAGCCCCACGCAAGGTCGAGTCGCTGCTCGGCCCATGCGTTCGCGAGTCGTCGCAATCCTGATCCGAGCTGTGGGGCGACCACAGACTGGCCGCGCCGAACGACAGCCGAGCCCGACGCTCCCGGATAGACCAGAGCGCTATCGCGGGCGGCACTCATGACCCGCGCCACCCGGCCCGAGTCGACGAATGCCTCGAATCGCGAAATTTCTTTCGGAATGGCGGCGCGGTCTGTCCGCGACAGACCGTATGCCCGCCGTGTAAACACGGCGCGAGTCGCGGCATACGGCGCGTCCCGGGACGTCTGATCGGTTGCCATTCCAATCTGTCTGACAACGGATGGGAGAATCAGGTCGAGCGCAACGGAAAAAATGAGCACGGCGCTAACGGTGAAAAACCCGGCGCGCACCTGTCCCGTCCAGCCGCTGACCAGCACGAGCGCGGCAGCGGCGACCGTGCCGACTGACAACGAAAGATAGGCTGGAATCAGCCATTGATGATCGACGTACGAGAACATTCCGTCGGGGCCGCTGCCGCGAATGAGCAGCTCGTATCCGTCAAGCCGATAGCTCCACGCCATCGTCAGAAGAAACAGACATGAAAGAAGCGACAGATGGCGCCGGACCCGCACGGATACGTGGAAAGCGCCGCGATGCCACCGAAGGCTCGGCGTCAACGCATACAGCGCGACGACGAGGATGCTGACGACGACTAACAGCACCAGGCACCATGTGTAGACTTGAGTCTCCAGCGGAAGCCACGCGGTGAAGAAACCGAGATCCATCTGGAAAAACGGATCGGTCTCTCCGAACGACGCATGCGTGCGCAGCATCGCCAGACCTTCCCATTGTGGGAGAGCCATCGTCATGAGCGCGGCCACCCCAATCGCCAGCAGGAATGCCAGGCGGTCGAGTTGGCGCTCCGGCACCGCTTCGCCAAACTCCACGTTTCCCAGTCGCCGTGGGAAAGCGAGCGAAACAATCGAGCGCCGAATCGCAAACAGATTCACGAGCGCGAACAATGCGGCGAACGTTGCCGACACGACCTCGACGACGAACTGATCGTTGATTCGCTCTCGCCACAGCGGAGCCGCGCCGAGAGCATCGTACCACGAATACTCGGCGTACAAGAGAGCGACGAGCCGGCCAGCGAGCAGCACGGTGGCGCCGGCGACGAGTCCGGCAACGAGCCGCCTTCTGGCGTTCACGTCAGACCGCGACACCCTGACCGCGCAGCCAGCCTTCCATCGTTGCGCGGATGTTGTCGAGATCTTCCCGGCTGCGGGCCTCGAACCGCATGACGAGAATCGGTTGCGTGTTCGATGCGCGGATGAGGCCCCATCCGTCCCCGAAGAGCACGCGAACTCCATCCACCTGGATCACGTCATGACGTTCGGCGAAATATGTCTTTGCCCGCTCTACCACCTCGAACTTCCTGTCATCAGCGCAGTCCACGCGGATTTCGGGCGTCGAGACGAATCGGGGGACATCGGCCATCATCTGCTTCACCGTCATGCCCGAATCGGCAACGATTTTGAGGAGTCGTGCCGCGCCGTACAGCGCGTCGTCAAACCCGTACCAGCCCTCACCGAAAAACATGTGACCCGACATCTCGCCCGCGATTGGAGCGTGCGTCTCGTGCATCTTCTCTTCGATGAGTGAATGACCCGTCTTCCACATGAGCGGCTTGCCCCCCGCCTTCTCGATCTCTTCCGGTAGTGATTGTGAACACTTCACATCGAAGATGATGGGATGGCCGGTACCCGTTCGACGCAGAACGTCGCGGGCATAAATGATCAGAATCTGATCTCCCCAGATGATGCGGCCGTCTTCATCAACCACTCCGATGCGATCGGCGTCCCCGTCGAATGCGATGCCGATTTCGGACCCGTCGCTCGCGACGGCAGCAATCAGGTCTTCGAGATTTTCCGGAACAGTCGGATCCGGGTGGTGATTCGGAAACGTGCCGTCGCTCTCGCCGAAGAGAATGGTTGGGTCGAGCCCGATGCTGTCGAACAGTTTTCGCGCAACGAGTGCTCCCGCACCATTGCCGCAATCGACGACGCAACGGATCGGTCGTGACATGGCGCCGATTCTCGCGGCAACATCCGCGACATACCGGTCGATGACATCTTCCGTTCGAATTCGGCCGGCTCCGGAGCGGAAATCGCCCGATGCCGCAATCTCGAAGATGCGTTGAATGTCCTTCCCGTAGATGGATCTGTTACCGACACCGAGCTTGAACCCATTGAACTCAGGCGGGTTATGGGAGCCGGTGATCTGGATTCCGCCGGCGACAGGCAGATTGTGCTGAGCCCAATAGGCAAGCGGTGTCGGCACAACGCCAATGTCGACAACATCGAGACCGCTCTCGAGCAGGCCCGCCACCAGCTCGGCGTAAAGGGCATCACCGCTCGGACGATTGTCGCGCCCGACGGCGATTGCACCATGGACACCCTGCTCCGCGAGAAACGCGGCGTAGGCGCGACCGATCGAGCGCGCGACATCGGGAGTCAAGTCCCGGCCCGTCACACCGCGAATGTCGTATTCGCGGAAAACCCCTCGCGACAGCACTGCCTTACCGCCGAGTCGCCGCTGCCGTTATCTGCGCGCCGGCAGGAGCGCGCACCGGAACGACGTTGCCGCTCCGCTGCGTCCACCGAACGACCGAGTTTGGAAGAACACCGAGCACGAGAATGAGAACAGCAGCGGCCGCGATGACAAAACGCGTCCATCCGCCAGTTGTCTGGAACGGCAACGCATCTTCCTTGCGCGGTCGCATGAACATCACCATCACCACGTACATGTAGTAGCCCGCCGAGACAAGACTCGTGAGAACGAGGATGACGACGAGCCTGGTTTGGGGAACCGGTGCCTGAAGCGCGGACTGAATGATCCAGTACTTCGCGAAGAACCCGATCCCGCCGAAGATTGGAAAGCCAAGCAATGCCAGCATGAACACCGCCATTGCCGACGCGAGCCACGGCCGCACGGTCCACAGCCCGGCGTAATCGTCGATGTTGAGCTGCGACGCACCATCGCGCTCGAGCGCCGCGATCACGCCGAACGCCCCAAGTGTCGCGAGCGTGTAGGCGATCAGGTAGAACATGAAGGCGCCGGTGGACGCCTGCGTTGACGTCGCGATCGTGACGAGAATGTACCCAGCATGCGCGATGCTCGAGTACGCGAGCATGCGCTTGATGTTTTTCTGTGACAACGCGATGAGATTGCCGCCCACCATTGTCACTGCGGCAAGCCACCAGATTGGTCCGTGCCAGCTCGATGTCACGCCGGCGAATGCCTCGAGCCATACTCTCAGGAACGCAGCAAACGCGGCAGCCTTGACGCCTGCCGCCATATACGCGGTGATCGGCGTCGGCGCTCCTTCATAGACATCGGGGGCCCACATGTGAAACGGCGCGAGCGCGACCTTGAACCCGAACCCGATGATGAGCAAAGCAATGCCCACCACAAGCATCGCATTGGAGCTCAGCCCGATCTGGGCGACGCGCTGGCCGATCAGTGTGAGATTCGTCGTACCGGTCGCACCATAGACCAGCGCAATTCCGTAGAGCAGAAACGCCGTCGAGAACGCACCGAGCAGAAAATACTTGAGGGCTCCCTCCGCCGATTTCTCGCTGCGTCTGTTCAGGCCCGCGAGAACGTACACCGCGACGGACATGATCTCGACGCCGAGGAAAACGATCATGAGATCGCGGGCCGCGGCGAGCGTCATCATGCCCGACGTCGCGAGCAGAAGCAGCACGTGAGACTCTGGCGCGGTGATTCCTTCCTTCGCGTTGTAGTCCATCGACAACGCAATTGTGCCGATCGTCGCGACGAGGAAGACGATGTCGGCGGTCCAGCGGAAGTTGTCTACGGCGATGATTCCCGGCAGGCTCGTGTCAGCGCGAGCGATGTAGAACGCGATTGCGACGATGACACTGACGCAGAGCACAATGCTCGCGACACCGACGTTTCGCTGATGCGCCTCACTCTCGGGACGCCACGCGGCCCACAGCAGGAGCGCCATCGCTCCGGCCATCATCAGAATGTCTGGCGCGAAGGCAGTCATGAGCTGACCCGGGATCGAAAGATCGTATGTCATCGGGTTGCGCTCGCGGTAGCTGTAGCGACGACGGGCTCGGCCGGTTGGCTTACGCGCTGAACACCCTCGGCGACTGTCGTCACCAGCCTCTGCGCCGACGGCTCCATCCGTCGCAGCACAGGCGCCGGATAAACACCGAGCCAGATAATCACGATGATGAACGGAACCATCAATCCGATCTCACGCCAATTCAAATCGGGAATGTGCTCGTTGTCCTTCTTGTCGAGCGGGTTGAATAGAATTCGCTGGATCGCCCACAGGAGATACGCCGCGGCAAAGATTACGCCGGTTGCGGCGATCGTCGCGAAGACGGGATACGGCTTGAACGCACCGATCAGCACGAGGAACTCGCCAATGAAACCGTTGGTTCCGGGGAGTCCGATGCTGCTGAGCGACACGAGCGTCAGCAGCGCTGCAAAGACTGGAACGACGCGGGCGATTCCTCCATACGAATCGATCAGCCGCGAATGCTTTCGCTCGTAGATCATGCCGATCAGGAGGAACAACGCGCCGGTGGAAATACCGTGGTTGATCATGATCATCAGGGCGCCCTGCACGCTCTGAAGCGTCAGCGCAAAAATGCCAAGCATCACGAACCCAAGGTGACTGACCGAGGAATAGGCCACGAGCTTCTTGAAGTCAGGCTGAACCATCGCGACGAGCGCGCCATAGATGATCCCAATGACAGCCAGTGTGATGATCCCGGCGCGGACGGTCGGATTCATGGCGGCGCCCGGAAACAGCGGCAATGCGAAGCGGAGAAATCCGAAAGTGCCCATCTTCAGCATGATGCCGGCGAGAATCACCGAACCGGCGGTGGGCGCCTCGACGTGAGCATCCGGCAGCCACGTGTGAAACGGGAACATCGGCACCTTCACAGCGAACGCCGCGAAGAACGCTCCGAAGAGCCACAGAGCGGCGCGCGGTGCGAGCGTCGGATGGCTGACGAGGTTGTCGTAGCTGAAGTTCGGCACCCCGCCCGAACCGCCGTGAACGCCAAGATAAAGAATGGCGACGAGCATGAGCAGCGACGGCAGCATCGTATACACGAAGAACTTGATACTGGCATAGAGCCGGCGCTCGCCGCCCCAGATTCCGATGATGAAATACATCGGAACGAGCATCACTTCCCACATCACATAAAAAAGAAAGAGATCGCGCGCCATGAAGACGCCGAGCATGCCGCTCGTCAGGATCATCATGAGCGCGAAGTAGGTATGCACTTTCGTCTTGATGCTCGTCCAGCTGCCGAGAACCGTCAGCGGCATGATTAACGTCGTAAGCAGGATCATCATCAGCGCGATGCCGTCGATCCCGAGCGTGAAGCGGATTCCCCAGTTCGGAATCCACGCCGAGTCGATCGCCGCATGCCACCCGGGGTTTGCCGGATTGAACGACCACCAGAGTCCGGCTGACACCAGGAACTCCACAAGCAGCACGCCGAACGCGATGGCCCGCGCCTGACCATTCGCACTGTCGGAGCCAGCGGTGCTGCCACCCGTTTGACCGAGCAGCAGGAGCACCGTCGCCCCGATAAGTGGAATTATGAGAAGCGCGGGAAGTACCCACGATTCATAGCCAACCGATTGAAGAAAGCCTTGCATTTCCGTTAGCGAAGAGTGACGGCGCCAAGCACCGCGAGAACACCGGCCACCAGAACCCACGCGTACGTTCCAACAGCTCCCGACTGAAGCCGCGACCCCATCCATCCAAAGCTTCGCATCAACGCCGAACTTCCGTTCACGAGCAGCCCATCGATCAGGCCGGCATCGATCCCTCGCCAGAGCACATGTTTCGAGATCTGATAGGTCGGCGTGACGATCGCCGTGTCATAGACCTCATCGACGTAATACTTGTGCGCGAGTACGCGTTCGAATCCTTCCTCTTCAGGCGAGTCGGCGGCAGGAACGAGACCCTGCGGCTTGAGTCGCGCAAACGCAAACGCAATTCCGGCCACCGCGATCGCGACGGCGACAAAGATCAGAATCATCTCAGTGCTCCCCGCGTCAGCCGCTTCACCAGCCGTGAGAGTCGCAACCCGGCGAGTCGCATCACCGACGACGGGATCGAGCCAGTGATCGAGAATGCCAACCCGTCCGATCGCGATTCTCTCAGGCAGGTTCAACCAACCGCCGATCACGCTCAGGATGCCGAGCACAACGAGCGGGCCGGTCATGACCCACGGTGCTTCGGTGAGATGCGACTCTTCCGCCGAGCCGGTTCGGCTCGGGCCGTGGAATGTGTAGAGCATCATCCGGGTCATGTAAACGGCAGTCAGGAATGCCGCGGCGAGGCCGAAGACGTAAACGAGATAGAGCCAGCCCGAACCCGATATTCCAAGCAGCGATGAATCTGCGAGCGTCGAGTGTCCTGCCCTCTCGAATGTCGCTCCGAGAATCGAATCCTTCGAGAAGAATCCCGAGAACGGAGGAATGCCCGCGATCGCGAGTGTCGCGGCCCACATCAGACCCCACGTGACCGGCATGTATTTCTTCAGGCCGCCCATGTTGCGCATGTCCTGCGCGTCTGCGTGACTGCCCGTGTGATGATATGCCGCATGCATCGCGTAGATCACCGAGCCCGATCCGAGAAACAGCAGCGCCTTGAAGAAGGCATGCGTCACCAGGTGGAACACACCCGCTGAATACGCACCGACACCGACGCCGACGAACATGTACCCGAGCTGAGAAACGGTGGAATATGCAAGAACCTTCTTGATATCCCATTGCTTGAGACCGATGGTCGCCGCAAACAGCGCCGTTATCCCACCGATCACCGCCACGACGAGACTCGCGACCGGCGCGATCGAAAAGAGAAACGAGCTCCTCGCAACGAGATAGACACCAGCCGTCACCATCGTCGCGGCATGAATCAGCGCCGACACAGGCGTTGGACCGGCCATCGCGTCAGGAAGCCAGATGTACAGCGGAATCTGCGCGCTCTTGCCGGCACAGCCGAGAAACATGAACAGGCAGATGGCAGTCACAACGGCACCACCGAAGGCCAGCCCCGGCGCTGCCGCCTTCACACCGGCGAAGTCGAGCACTCCGATGTTCGCGAACAACATGAACATCGCAATGAGAAAGCCGAAATCACCGATCCGGTTGACGATGAATGCCTTCTTCCCGGCATCAGCGTTGGCTTTCTCGGAAAACCAGAACCCGATGAGCAGATACGAGCAAAGCCCGACCCCTTCCCATCCGACGAAGAGAACCGGATAGTTCGCGCCGAGCACCAGCACGAGCATGAAAAACACGAACAGGTTGAGATACGCGAAATACCGTGGATATCCCGGGTCTTCCCGCATGTAGCCGACGCTGAAGATGTGGATCAGCGTACCAACTCCGGTGATGACGAGCACCATCAGCATCGAGAGCTGGTCGAGCTGGATCGCGGCGTCGATCTGGAGGCTTCCAACCGGCATCCAACTGAAGTAACGCTGAATGAACGGCGCCTCCATCGACACGGCGCGCATCTGCGAGAAAATCAGAAATGCGAGGATGAACGAAGCGGCAAGCACGAGCGGGCCGACGATGCTGACGATCCCTGCGTACCGATGCGGCTGGATCGCATGGTGATCGTCGCCCACTGCGCCGTGTTCCTCAGCCTCGGATATCGCGTGCGCGCTACTATCGGCGTCGCCGTGTGCACCGAGGGACATGTCCGGATCCGCCGGGCCCACATGCGCAGCAGACATCAGCGAGATGCCGCCGTTGACGAGAAATCCGAGGAATGGAAGGAGCGGAAGCATCCACACCAACTCGGCGATCGTTCCGGCGAGAGGATGCGTTCCGGTCGCGATCTGAAGGAGCATCATCCTTTCAGGAGATTGATGTTCTGCAGGTCCACCGTGTGGCGGTGGCGGAAGATCGAGATAATGATCGCCAGGCCCACGGCGGCTTCGGCCGCGGCAACGGTCATCACGAATACCACAAACACCTGCCCCGCGGCGCCGTAATACCTCGAAAACGCAATGAACGTCAGATTCACGGCGTTGAGCATCAGCTCGACGCACATGAAAATGATGATCGCGTTGCGGCGCGTCAGAACTCCGACCACGCCGATCGTGAACAACACGGCCGACAATGCGAGCGACTCAGCGAGCATTTCCGTCCATTCGTCTGCCGAGAACCACTGCGCCCGCGATCGCTACGAGCAGCAACACGCTCGTGAGCTCGAAGGCAAGCAGATACTCGTTGAATAACGGGCGAGCTACCGAGCCCACTGCGCCGAACTGTTTCATTTGACTGGCCGCGTACCCGGCCGGAACCGCGAACTGCGTCTCAATTCGAGTCCGCGAGATGGTCATGATCTCGGCAACCAGGGCGAGACCGATTACGACCGCCGCAAGCACCGGAACCTTCCCTCTCACATCGGCGATCTCCGACGGATGACCGAGATTCAGGAGCATCACCACAAAGAGAAACACGACCATGATCGCGCCGGCGTATACGAGCACCTGCATCACCCCGATGAATTGTGCATCGAGCAGGATGTAGATCGCCGAGAGCGAGAACATCGTGTTGACCAGCCACAGCGCTGCCGTCACCGGACTCTTGCGGGTGACGAACGCGAGGGCTGACGCAATCGATACGACGCCGAAAAAATAGAAGTGAAAAACGTAAAAGAGCGGATAGTGTTCCTGCATCATTCGCCCTTTGGATCTTCAGGGTCCCACATCTCGCATACCGGATGGGTCTGTGCCGTCAGGCGCTCCAGGTCATAAACGAAACCGGCGCGGCTGTACTCGGAGTTCTCGTAGTGACGGCCGACATGAATCGCTTCCTCGGGACACACTTCCTGACAGTACCCGCAGAAAATACAGCGAAACTCGTCGATCTCGAACACGAGCGGATACCGGTTGCCATTCTCGTCTTCACCCGGCACAAGCTTGATGCAGTTCGCCGGACATACAGTCGGACACAGCCCGCACGCAACACACTTCGCCTTGCCGGTCTCAGTCGTCAACATCCGATGCGTTCCCCGCCAGCGCGGAGAAAGTCCCCACTTCTGCTCGGGATATTGAACGGTGACCTTGTCCTCGAACAGGTGCTTGAACGTCATGCTCATTCCCTTCAGGGTCGCCCTGATGTAGCTGACATCCTGAATGGGACGGTCGAGTACTTTCACGCCGATCGGCATCAGTCCTGTGCTCCAACCGAGAGTGGTGATCGCGCACTCGCGGCGCGCAGTCGCTTGAGCTGGTCGGCACGCGACCGCGCGTACGACGGGCTGATGATCCGCCCGCGATCGAGAATCGAAAACACGATGACGCAGAGAGCGATGTTGATCGCGCCAAGGATCGAGCTGTACATCGCCCCGCGATGGATGCCCGCCGAGTCGAGAATGAGTACGGCGGTCGCGATGATCACAATGTACGCAAGCGCCAGGGGCAACATGAACCTCCACCCCAGCGACATGAGCTGGTCATATCTGAAGCGAGGCAGCGTCCACCTGATCCAGATATAGAAGAACAGAAAGAAGAGCGTCTTCGCCAGGAAAATCAGGATCGACAGAATGGTCAGCCAGCCGCTGAACGGCCCGATGTTGTCGTGGCCGGTAAACGGCACGTCCCACCCGCCGAAAAACAACGTGACCATGAGCGCGCTCGCCGTGATCATGTTGCAGTACTCCGAGATCGGAAACAGCGAGAATTTCATCGCGCTGTACTCGGTGTGATAACCGGCGATGAGCTCTGACTCTGCCTCGGGGAGATCGAACGGAAGCCTGTTCGTCTCGGCAAACGCGGCGACAAGGAAAATGAAGAACGCGATTGTCAGATTGACGACGTTCCAGCCCCCGTACGCCTGCTGCGTCACGATCGTGCTCAACGTCACATTACCAGCGAGCAGCAGCACCGGAATCGTGGACATTCCCATCGAGATCTCGTACGAGATCATCTGCGCGCTCGATCTCAAGCCACCGAGGAGCGCGTACTTGTTATTGGAGGACCACCCGGCGAGGACGATGCCGTAAACGCCGAGCGACGAGATCGCAAGCACGAACAGAAAGCCGACCGGGAGATCGGCGACGATCATCGGAATCAAGCCCCACCGGGTCGGCACTGGAGCACCGAACGGAATTACCGCTACTGTTGTCAACGCCGGGATGAATGCGAGAATCGGCGCGAGGATGAAGATCGGCTTGTAGGCGGCGGCCGGATAGGTCTCTTCTTTCATGAAATTCTTGACGCCGTCCGCTGCCGGTTGCAGCCAGCCGCCTCGGCCACCAACACGATTGGGACCGTGTCGATTCTGAATCCACGCGGAAATTTTCCGCTCGGCCAGTGTCAGGAGCGCTGCGCCAAGCATGTACACCGTGAACACGATGATCATCTTGATCAACGTGAAGATTATAAAAACGCCGGTGCCCGCCGGCGGGAGCTGCGGGTTCGCGATCTGAAGCAATGCCCGCACGCTCATCATCGCGTCGCTCCAGCCGTTTCCGCGTTCATGACGGGCAGCCCGCGCATGCCGAGCGTGGCGTAGGACAATCCGTAAAATTCCGGTTTCGCCGCCGCGAGATCGGCGAACACATCGGATGGCAGATAGAACGAGTCCTGAGCGCCAAGTGCACCGAGAAGATCGCCGAGCACGAGCCAGCTTGGCCGGGCCTGGCCTGGCGCCGCCTTTGCCTGCATGAAGCGCTGCACTCTGCCGCGAAGGTTCGTGAATGTCCCGTCTTCCTCGGTGAAATTGGAGATGGGAAGAATTGCCGCGATGTTGTCGAGGCCCGAAGGCACCGCAGTTCCGATGACGATCACGGCCCTGGCTTTCGCCGCCGCCTCGACCGCGATGCCGCGCAGATCGTCGTCGGCGATAACGAGAATGTCGTCAGCGCCAAGCTCGTCGAGCGGAGACTCCGACCGCGTGAACCCGAGGATTTCCGCGCCGTGCACGTTCGCGGCGCGATCGCGCCGTAGCGCGAGATCTTCGACACCGGGAAGCGGCGCTTCATCTCCGACGGCGACGCGAAATACTCCGTTGCCTCCCTTCCGCTCGAGAAGCCTCGTCAACAGGAACAGCGCTTCGTTCGACAGCATTGGGGACACGAGAACGAATGGGCTCGCATCGCGAAGCAGGTCTGCCGCAGTGTGAATCGCTATTTCCCACTCGGCCTTGACGAGACCGGCTCCGTTGCGAACCATCGGCAGCTCGGCACGATCCTGCCGGTTCATCCACCGATAGTTCAGCCGCCCATAGTCGCACATGAAATACTTGTTAACGTCCTCGTTCGGCCGCGGCTTGAGACGCGCGACGCTGTTGTCGCGAACCTCGATCATGATGTTGCAGCCTTGCGTACAGTTGGGGCAGATCGATGCGGCTCGGTCGAGCTCCCAAGCGCGAGCCTTGTTCAGGAAGTCCTTCGACAGGAGCGCGCCGACCGGACACAGATCGATGACGTTGGCGGCCCACGGGTGAGTCAGATCCTTGCCCTCAAATTTGCCAACGAGGGCGCGATCACCGCGCTCGCTGATGTTGAGCACAGTATCGTGAGCGACGTCGTCCATGAATCTCACGCACCGAGTGCAGAGAATGCACCGATTGGGGACGTACATAACGTCGCCGCCAAAATCCTCGACCGGGTTGAACCGCTTCGGATCGCGATATCGCGAATCCGCCCGGCCCTCCTGATACGTGAAATCCTGCAGCTCGCACTCTCCGGACTGGTCGCAGATCGGACAGTCGAGCGGATGATTTATGAGCAGAAACTCGAGCACACCTTTCCGGGCTTCGAGCGCCCTGTCGTTATGAACGTGGACAATCTGCCCTTCGGCTACCGACGTCGCGCACGACGGCGCGAGCTTCGGTGCCTTCTCCACTTCCACCAGGCACATCCGGCACACGCCGGGAATCGGCAGGCTCGGGTGATAGCAATAGTGCGGAATGAGAATGCCGGCAGTCTTCGCCGCCTCGAGAATCGATGTCCCCTCGGGAACCGAGACCGCGCGACCTTCGATTGTCAGGTTGATCATCTTGGCGTCCGGCATCAAGCCACCGCCGCCATCACGGAGTGAATGCGTTTCCCGTGTATCAGCGACTCGAACTCGCCGCGGAATTTCCGGATTCCCGAAATGACCGGAGTTGCGCAGGAATCGCTCAGCACGCAGATCGTTGTGCCGGTCATGTTGTCGGCGATGCTGAGAAGAGTGTCGAGATCCTCCATCGTTCCCTGGCCGTCGCGAATGCGCTCGAGAATCCTCGTCGTCCACGCCGTACCTTCGCGACACTGCGTGCATTGAGCGCAACTTTCGTGAGCAAAGAACCGCGCGAGGCGCGCAATCACTCTCACAATCGACTGCGCGTCGTCGATGACAATGACTCCGCCTGACCCGAGCATCGAGCCCTCTGCAACAAAGCCCTCGTAGTCCATCAGCGTCGCCTCCGCCTCGGGCATCGTCTGAATCGGAACCGAGGCGCCTCCCGGAATGACCGCCTTGAACTTTCTTCCGTCAAGCGGGCCGCCGCACAGATCGTAAAGAAAATCCTTGAACGGAAATCCCATCACGACTTCGAAGGTCCCCGGATTCCTGATGTTGCCGCACACCGAGAAGAGCTTCGTGCCCGTGCTTTTCGGGTTGCCGAGGCTCATGCTCTTATACCACTCTGCGCCGTTCATCAGAATTGGACAGACGGCAGCGAGCGTCTCGACGTTGTTGATCGTCGTCGGTTGCCCGAACACTCCGGCAACAGCAGGAAACGGCGGCTTGATTCGCGGATTGCCGCGGCGTCCCTCGAGCGAATTCATCAGCGCCGTTTCCTCTCCGCAGATGTAGGCGCCGGCGCCCTTGTGCACATGAATATCGATGCGCTTGCCCGTTCCCATCGCGTTCGCGCCGAGAATCCCTGCGGCGTACGCTTCCTGAACGGCACGCTCCATCCAGATCAGCGGCTCGGTAAACTCGCCGCGAATGTAGACGTACGCGGTCTCGGCACCGATTGCATAGGCACCGATCGCACACCCTTCAACCAGCGCGTGCGGAGTCCATCTCATGATCTCGCGGTCCTTGAACGTGCCCGGCTCCGATTCGTCGGCGTTGCAGCAGAGGTAATGCGGCCTGCCGTCGCCCGGCTTCATGAACGACCACTTCACGCCGGTGGGAAAGCCGGCGCCGCCACGGCCTCGAAGACCCGACTCCTTCACGACGGCCACGATGTCAGCCGGCGTCATGCCGAGTGCTTTCTCGAGCGCTCGATAACCCCCGCGCTTTTTCCAGCCGTCGAGCGAACGGGCATCCCCGTCGCCGAAGTACTGCGAGAGGATCGGTGTTTCGCGCTCATGCGAGATGTGGGGATAGCCCATTATGGAAGTCTTGCCACAATCGTTTGAACCTTGTCGGCGGTGACCGACTCGAGAAATTCTTCGTTGATCATCACCGGCGTAGCGAAGCCGCAGGCACCGAGGCATTCGACTTCGATCACCGTGTACTTGTTGTCGGCCGATGTAACGCCAAGCTCGCCGGTCCTGGTGTGCTGAAGAAACGCCTTCACCACGTCCTCGGCGCCACAGATGCCGCAGGGTGCCGTGGTGCACACCTGAATGAAGTATTTCCCGACCGGGTGCTGGTGATACATCGTGTAGAACGTCACCACGCCCTTCACGTACGCCGGAGTTAGCTCGAGCACATCGGCGACCTCCGCCATGCCGTCCTCGCTTACCCATCCGCGCTCGCGCTGGATGATCCAGAGCGCGGGTAGCAACGCCGCCATCTTCGTCGGATAGCGGCCGAGCAATGTGTCGAGCTCTTTTCTCGCTTCGCCTGTAAATACAGGCATGTAGGCCGCATCATGCCCGGGCCCGTCGTGAGACGCCATGTCCGGTGACTCGAGACCGCCAATGCTCTTCGCGCTCATCGGTCGACCTCTCCCATCACGATGTCGATGCTCGCGTTGATCGCGATGACGTCAGAGAGGAGGTGGCCTTCGACCATTTTCGGGATGGCCGCGAGATTGATGAACGACGGCGGACGAATGCGCCACCGGGAGGGCTTGGACGTTCCATCTGAAACCATGTAGTAGCCCTTCTCGCCTTTCGGGCTCTCGACCGCGACATATGCTTCGCCGATTGGCGGACGCGGCCCTTCCATCACCTGTTTGAAGTGATGGATCATCGATTCCATCTCGCTCGTCGCCTTCGATTTCGGCGGCAGGATGATGCGCGGGTCATCGATGTTGACAGGCCCGTCTGGCAGTCTCTCGGCGGCCTGTTGAAGAATGCGAATCGACTGACGCAGCTCTTCCATACGGACCAGGAACCGATCGTAAACGTCTCCATTCGTTCCAACGGGCACATCGAAGTCGTATGTCTCGTAGTCAAGATACGGAAAATCTTTTCGTACGTCGTAATCGACGCCCGAGGCGCGAAGCATTGGACCGGACAGACCCCAGTTGATCGCCTCCTCGGCCGTCATGACGCCGATGCCGGTGATGCGGCCGACCCAGATCGCGTTTCGGGTCAGCATCCGGTCGATCTCGTCGAGCGTGCGCGGGAAATTCCGAATGAATTGCCGAAGCCCGTCCATCCAGCCCGTGGGAATATCGGCGGCCATTCCACCAACTCGCGTTGCCGACGTCGTCAGTCGCGCGCCGACCCAGCTCTCGAGAAGGTTGTAGATGTTCTCACGCTCCTGGAACGCCCACAGGAACGGCGTGAATGCGCCAATGTCGATGCAGAACGTGCCGAGCCAGACGAGGTGCGACATTATCCGCGACAACTCGCTTGCGATGACCCGAAGCACCGTGCACCGCGGCGTGATCTCGATGCCGAACAGCCGCTCGGCTCCGAGCGCGAAAGCGACGTTGTTGCCGATCGAGTTCAGATAGTCTTCGCGATCGGTCCACGGGATGATCTGGTTGTACTGCCGGTACTCGCCGATCTTTTCGAAGCCGCAGTGCAGGTACCCGACGTGCGGAATGCACCGGACGACCGTCTCGCCATCGAGCTCGAGCACCAGTCGAAGCACACCGTGGGTGGCAGGGTGCTGAGGTCCGATGTTGATGAGCATGTGATCGCCAGAAAGCTCAGGCTCGAGCGAATCAGGAGCAGTGATGCTGACTGGTGAACCACCATCATTCGTCACGAGCGGAACGCGCTGCGGTCTTCCCTCTGCATCCAGTCCCGTCGTGGACAGCTCGACTTCGACCGTCCGATTGCCAGTTGCCATGCTACTCGCCCGTCCGTTCGCCGGTGCGGAGGCGTTGCCGCATTTCGGCCGGCAAATCCTCGAATGCATCGGCGATTGAAAGCTCTTCCATTGAGTACTTGGCCTCGGGATTCTGAGCGAGCGCCTGGCGCAGCTGTTCTGCGCGACTGAACCGTCCCCGAAGCGGGAAATCCTTGCGAAGCGGAAATCCTTCCTTGTACTGCTCCCACATCAGAATTCGACGAAGGTCAGGATGTCCGGTGAATCTGATCCCGAACATGTCGTAGCACTCGCGCTCCATCCAATCCGCTGACTTCCAGATTCCCCAGACGCTCGGGATCTCCAGCGCTGCGCTCTTCTCGAGCAGCGCCTTGACGCGAAGAAACCGCCGATAGGGCAGCGACCTCAGGTGCCAGACAACCTCAATCGGCTCCTCGAAATCGCGTGACTCGACGGCTGTAATGTCGCTGAGAAAGTCGTACTGCTGCGATGGGTCATCGTGAAGCCACATCATGACTTCGACGATGCTCGATGACGTGATCACGACAGTCGTCTCGCCCCACATTACGCCCGAGCGAACAACTGCGCCCGGAAAGCGCGATGCGATTGCGGCCGCGCTCGGGTTAGGCTCACCTCCGCGATGCAGAACGTTGTGAGAAGTCGTCGGCGCGGCGGCGCCCTGAAGAGCGCTGCCGGTTGAAACCAGTTGCGACCTGTCCGTCACGGCGCTGATCGGGTCTGATGAACAGAGTTGCCGAACGGCTCGCCAAGCTCGTCGATGACAGATGGCGGGATATACAGCTGGCTCGACGGATCCGGGTTCATTTCTTCGCGCAGCCTGTTATCGACTCGACGCTCGTTCATGACCTTCTCCTGGAGCATCCGAATTCCGTAGATCAGACCTTCTGGCCTCGGCGGGCATCCGGGCACGTAGACATCGACCGGAATGATGGTGTCGATTCCCTGCACCACTGCGTAGTTGTCGAACATTCCGCCAGTTGATGCGCAGGCGCCCATCGAGATCGACCACTTGGGCTGCGGCATCTGCTGCCAGATTCTCCGGATGATGGGCGCGAGTTTGAAGGGAACCCGTCCCGCGCAGATGAGCACGTCAGCCTGGCGCGGCGAGAAGCTCATCCGCTCCATCCCGAAGCGGGCAAGGTCGAAGCGGCTCGCGGCCGTGGCCATGAACTCGATCGCGCAGCATGCAGTGCCGAATGGCATCGGCCAGAGGGAGTTGGCGCGGCCCCAGTTCACGAGGAAATCGAGACGTGTGGCGACCCATCCTTCCTGATTCTGCGGTTCGTAGGAGACGGTTCGGGTCTCGGGTTGTGCAGTCAATCCCATTGCAATGCTCCCTTCTTCCAGACATACGCGAGCCCGACGAGGAGGATCGCCATGAACACGAGCATCTCACCGAGTCCAAAAAACGACACGTGCCCGGAGGGGCACACGTTGTTGAGCATCGGGACGGTGCACGATAGCTGCTTGTAGTAGACGCCCCACGGAATCATGAACACCGTTTCGATGTCGAACACGATGAACAGGATGGCGACGAGGTAGAACTTGATGGAGAAACGCTCTCGCGCGTCTCCAAGTGGCGGGATGCCCGATTCATATGGCGCCTGTTTGACCGGCGTTGGGCGCGAGCGAACGGTGAGAGCGGACAGGGCGACGATCAGCAGCCCGTTCATCACCACGAACCCAAGCAACATCAGGACCGGCAAGTACGCGCGACTCATGGAGTTCCCGACTTCGTGAAATATTTCACTAACTATTGACGACCAAAATCTATCGCGACTGATGGTGCCCACGGAAGGGGCTTACGGTAGCAGTACCGCACGCGTTTTCATAGATTCACGCGCCGACGAACACGGCTCCGTTTTCGGCGCCACCGATTCGCAACCTTTTATCCAATAGATGTCAATTCAGTCTGATCGCTGGATCACTCAGATGGCCCAGGACCACGGAATGATCGAGCCATTCGAGAACAGCCAGGTTCGTTCCGGAGTCATCTCGTACGGTGTCAGCTCCTACGGGTACGACATGCGCGTCGCCGACGAGTATCGCATTTTCACGAACGTGCTGAACTCGATCGTCGATCCAAAGGAGTTCGACCCGAAGTCGTTTGTCGAGTTCAGGGGAGATGTCTGCATCGTGCCTCCTAACTCCTTCGCGCTGGCCCGGTCGGTAGAATATTTTCGCATTCCGCGAAACATCCTGACAATCACTCTCGGCAAGTCGACTTACGCGCGCTGCGGGATCATCACGAACGTGACTCCGCTCGAGCCGGAATGGGAGGGCCACGTGACGCTCGAGATTTCGAATACGACTCCCCTCCCCGCGAAGATCTATTCGAACGAGGGAATCGCGCAGGTGCTGTTCCTCAAGGGCGAGGAAGAGCCTCTCATTTCCTACAAGGATAAGAAGGGAAAATACCAGGGTCAAACCGGGGTCACGCTTCCCAGGCTGTGACGGGCCGGCGCCGTCACAGCAGCGTGGTGTGCGTCAGTTCTGGTCTGGGCGATTGGCGGACCCTCAAAAACCCGTCGTTTTCGGAAATTTTGCGGAGCTGGCTCGAGCGGCCGGTGCGAGAACGCAGAGCGTCGACCGCCGATGCTACTGCATCGTTGAGAGCCTGCGACAGGGCGCCGGAGAGACTCATGTTCGCGACCGCGGGCAGCGACTTGTTTGCGAGCATCCAGTTGATGCCGGCAATGACATCGCTGGTCGAACCGTTTCCATTACAGTCGAGCACCCGAATCGAGTGAAGTGTCGCTTGCTTCGCGACGCCGGTCATCGATCCGCCGACAATGCCGGCGACGTGCGTTCCGTGCCAATGACATCCATCAGCACCGTAGCCGTCGGCGATCGTCGGGAAGTCCGGCATCAAGCGACCCGCGAACTGCGTATGCGTGCGGCGGATACCAGTGTCGATGATGTAGACGTTTACGCCGGCGCCCGTCGACGTGTAGCTGTAACTGTTATCGAGCGGCAGGGCGGACTGGTCGATTCGGTCGAGGCCCCCACGGAGCTCCCGTTTGAGTCGTGTTCACCGTGACTTCCTGATCCTGCTCGACGTACGCGACGCTCGGATCGGAAGCGACTTGTGCCGCTTCGCTCGCGGTCATGTGAGCGGAGAAACCCTTGAAGGCCTTGGTGTACTGATGCTTCAGGGTCCCGTTCTTGAGCAGACCGTTCGCCTTTCCAGCGACATCGGAAACATCGCCGTTGAGGACGACGATGTACTCGTCCGGAATTGCCACCTCGGCGGACTTCGAGAAACCGGCTGACTGGCCGGTCTTACAACCTGGTTGACAGGGGCGACCGCGTCCTGGCAGGCTGACAATCCAATCGTCAGGCCACCAAGAATGTTTAACCAGCGCAAGCTGGCCGCGGTCTGCCGACCGTTTCGGATCGACGACATGACTCCTCCGTTGGTGTTCGGTAGCCCGACTGACATGGACGGCGAGAATCGCCGACTTTAGCCTCGTGGCTTTGCGTCGCCGCCTTTCAGCGGTTTTGCCCTTTTCGCCACCTCCATTCGAAGGAACGAGTGTACAGCTACTCGTCTCGTGGACGAATCAGCGGGGAATCAGGTACACGGAGCTCGTGTCCCGGGCCGAGCCGGGCGAAACCCGTGCTCATGAAACGCAAAAGTCCCGCTGAACATCAGCGAGACAGTGCGCGACTCGGACAAAACGACTCCCTAGCCGATTGTGCCGGCCCGAATGTAGTCGCGGTTCATGCGCGAGATCGTGTCGATGCTGATCTCCTTGGGACACGCCTCCTGGCATTCGCCGAACAGCGTGCATCCGCCGAAATCTTCGAGTTCCATCTGCTTGACCATCGAGATCACCCGCCGGTAACGCTCGGGTTGGCCCTGAGGCAGATGGCCCAGATGACTGATCTTCGCGGCCGTGAACAGAGACGCGGATGCGTTCGGACACGCGGCCACGCATGCGCCGCATCCGATACACGCAGCAGCATCCATCGACGCGTCAGCAGAGAGTTTCGGAACCAGGGTGCTGTTTGCGTCCTGGGCTCCGCCTGTCGCCGCGGTGATGAATCCTCCCGACGCGATAATGCGGTCGAGCGCGCCACGGTCAACGACGAGATCCCTTAGCACAGGAAACGCCTTCGCACGCCACGGCTCGACATTGATCACCTGTCCGTCCCTGAAACTCCGCATGTGAAGCTGGCACGTCGCCGTTCCCTTCATCGGCCCGTGGGCCGCGCCGTTGATCATCAGTGCGCACGACCCGCAAATCCCCTCTCGGCAATCGTGATCAAAGGCAATCGGCTCGTCGCCGCTCTCGGTCAGCCGCTCATTGAGAACATCGAGCATCTCCAGAAACGACATGTCAGGGCTGACATCGGACGCATCGTATTCCACCATCCGCCCCGCTGCTTTCGGATTGGCCTGGCGCCATACTCTCAGCTTCAGATTCATCACTTGTAGCTGCGCTGCGAAAGTTTGACGTGCTCGAACACGAGCGGCTCCTTGTTGAGAACGGGTGCCCGGCCTTCTCCCGCGTACTCCCAGGCGGCAACGTAGGCGAAATGCTCATCGTCGCGAAGTGCTTCGCCGTCGGGCGTCTGGCTCTCCTCGCGAAAGTGGCCGCCACACGACTCGGTGCGATGCAACGCATCGATACACATCAGCTCCGCCAACTCGAAGAAGTCGGCGACACGCCCGGCCTTTTCGAGTGCCTGGTTGAGCTGATCGTCACTGCCCGGAACATTCACGTCGCGCCAGAACTCTTCACGCAACTTCGGAATCAGCTCGAGGGCCTTCCTGAGCCCGGCCTCGTTGCGCGTCATGCCGCAATAATCCCACATGATCCGGCCGAGCTCGCGATGAAACGAGTCAACGGTGCGCTTGCCCTCGATCGACAGGAACTTCTTCGTCAACCCGGCCACTTGCGCCTCGGCATCCCGGAACGCCTGGTGCGATTCATCGACCTTGGCCGGACGCGCCGAGGCGAGATAGTCGCCGATGGTATTGGGTAGCACGAAGTAGCCGTCAGCGAGGCCCTGCATGAGCGCGCTCGCGCCGAGCCGGTTTGCGCCGTGATCGGAGAAGTTTGCCTCGCCAATTACATGCAGGCCGCGTACGGTGCTCATCAGATTGTAATCCACCCAGAGCCCGCCCATCGTGTAGTGTACGGCGGGATAGATGCGCATCGGCACGGTGTACGGATCATCGTCGGTGATGCGCTGATACATCTGGAAGAGATTGCCGTAGCGCTCGCGGATCACGTTGTCGCCAAGACGCTTGATGGCGTCGGCGAAATCGAGGTAGACGCCGAGGCCGCTCGGCCCAACACCACGACCTTCATCGCAAACTTCCTTCGCTCCGCGCGACGCAATATCGCGCGGTGCGAGATTGCCGAAGCTCGGATATTTTCGCTCGAGATAGTAGTCGCGCTCCGCTTCGGGGATCTGCCCCGGAGCGCGATTGTCTCCTTGCTTCACGGGCACCCAGACGCGCCCGTCGTTACGCAGCGATTCACTCATCAAGGTCAGCTTCGACTGATACTCGCCGCTGACCGGAATGCACGTCGGGTGAATCTGCGTAAAGCACGGATTTGCGAACGCCGCTCCCCGCTTGTGTGCGCGCCAGATCGCCGTCGCGTTCGATCCTTTCGCATTGGTGGACAGGTAGAAGACATTTCCATACCCGCCAGTTCCGAGCACGACGGCGTCAGCGACGTGCGATTCGATTTTTCCGGTTACAAGATCGCGGGTCACGATGCCGCGCGCGCGGCCGTCGATCACGACAAGGTCGAGCATCTCCGTGCGCGGATACATCGTCACCGACCCTGCCGCCACCTGTCGCTCGAGTGCCTGATACGCGCCAAGGAGAAGCTGCTGGCCGGTCTGCCCTCGCGCATAAAATGTTCTCGATACCTGCGCGCCGCCAAACGACCGGTTCGCCAGAAGGCCTCCGTATTCTCGCGCGAACGGAACACCCTGCGCAACACACTGATCGATGATGTTGACGCTGATCTCGGCCAGCCTGTAGACGTTGGCTTCACGCGACCGGAAATCACCGCCCTTTACTGTATCGTAGAACAGCCGGTAGATGCTGTCGCCATCGTTCTGATAGTTCTTCGCTGCGTTGATCCCGCCCTGCGCTGCAATACTGTGCGCGCGTCTCGGTGAGTCCTGAAAGCAGAAACACTTCACGTTGTAGCCGAGTTCGCCGAGGGTTGCCGCGGCGGCACCGCCACCAAGGCCCGAGCCCACCATGATCACCGTGTATTTCCGTTTGTTTGCCGGATTCACGAGCTTCATCTCGAAGCGGTGACGATCCCATTTCTTCTCGAGTGCCCCGGCGGGAATGCGCGCGTTGAGATCCAGCGTCATTGCAGCAGACCAGCGAAGACCGCAACAGGAATCGCAGTGAACCCAAGCCATACCACAATCGCTATCGCGAGCGCGACCTTCCGATGAAGCGGGTCTTTCGATGGTGGCGCAACGCCGAGCGAACGAACCGAACTCCACGATCCGTGGTACAGGTGGAGGCCAAGAGCGATCATCGACACGATGTAGAAGAGCGTAACCCACCAGATGCGGAAGCTGGTGACGATGTTGTCGTAGACATCAGCCTCGCTGAAAACGCCGGCGGGCCTGAGCGTTCCCGTAGTGAAATGCATGATGTGCAACACGATGAACACGAAGAGCAGCGCTCCTCCCCATCGCATCGTTCGCGACGCGAACGTGCTTACCTGCGACTTCCTCTCGAAATATCCGACCGGCCTCGCTGCCCGATTCTGAATCGTCAGCTGATATGCCGCGACAACGTGCAAAATCACGGCAAGGACGAGCACGAGCCTCACGATCCACAGCAGCTCACCAGTGCCCTTGAGAAAACGCGAATACGCATTGATGGCGCCTGCACCGCGAAACACGAGAAGATTGCCCGCCATGTGACCGATCACGAAGCCGATACCAATCAGCCCCGTGACTCCCATCACAACTTTTTTTCCGATTGCCGACTGGTAGAACCGTGTCGCGCTGGTCATGCTCTGATCAGAGCTTGACGGCACTCATCGGCTCGCGCACTGCCTCGGCGCTCTTTTCGAGCGCGACGCGCTCCTCATCGGTGAGAGTGACCTCGATGATGCTCTCGAGCCCGGCCCGGCCCAGCTTGCACGGCACGCCGAGAAACAGTCCCGACATTCCGTACTCGCCTTCGAGCCACGCAGCGCACGGCAGAATGCGTTTCTGATCGCGAACGATCGCTTCGCACATCTGCACCGCCGCTGCCGACGGAGCATAGTAGGCCGAGCCCGTCTTCAGGTACTTCACGATTTCCGCGCCGCCGCCACGCGTTCTCTCGACAATTGCATCGAGACGTTCCTTCGACATCAACTGCGTCACCGGAATGCCGCTGACACTGGTATAGGAAATGAGCGGTACCATCGTATCGCCGTGCCCGCCGAGCACCATCGCCTGGATATCGCGCACCGATATATCAAGCGACTCGGCGATAAACGATCGGTAACGGGCAGTATCGAGAACGCCTGCCATTCCGAGAACCCGCTCGCGCGGAAACCCTGTGACCTGTTTCGCCACATACGACATCACATCGAGCGGGTTCGAGACGACGATGACGATTGCGTCCGGAGATGTTGCCTTGATGCTCTCCGATACCTGCTTGACGATCCCGGCGTTCGTGTTGAGAAGGTCGTCGCGCGACATACCCGGCTTGCGCGCGATACCGGCGGTGATGACGACAATGTCGGAGTCCGCCGTCTCGTCGTAGCCGTTGGTTCCGACGACGCGGGAATCGAATCCCTCGATCGGTGCGGATTCCCATTGGTCGAGCGCCTTGCCCTGCGGAACTCCTTCCATGATATCGACGACAACGACATGTCGCGCCAGCTCTTTCTCGGCCACGCGCTGCGCCGTCGTCGCGCCGACGTTACCTGCGCCGACGACGGTAATCTTATTGACCATTTTGCTCTTTTTTTGAATTGGAGGAGTTACCGCGAAAGTTATTTCGCACGGTCAGTCGCGGCTACCCTCCAACCTGCGACAGAGCTCGCAATCCGCCAACTTTCATCTGCAACAGATCGTGCGCGAGAGGCTTCGAGGCCAGCGCCGCGCGAAACACAGGCATGATGTCCTTACCCGCTCGATACGGATCGCGAAGATTGACTTCATGATCGCCGAACAGGCACGTGCGCAGGCGTCCGTCGGCCGTCAGCCGAACCCGGTTGCAGCTGGCGCAGTACGTGTGACTCATCGGAGTGATCGTGCCGATTGACCCCGCTGCGCCGTCGAATCGGTAATAGGTCGCCGGTCCGTTCCCTCGCACTGGGCCGCCAGCTGCCGCCAGGCTGCCAATGCAAGAGATTCGGTCGAGAACCTCGTCGGACGGGACAACGTGATCCCAGGTGACTTCACGCATTCCCCCGACAGGCATGAGCTCGATGAAGCGTACATGCCATGGATGGTCGAGCGTCAATCGTGCGAAATCCAGAATCTCGTCATCGTTGATGCCCCTCATCACGACAACATTGATCTTCACCGGTCCGAGCCCTGCACGCTCGGCGGCCGTCGCCGAGGCAACTGGATCGAAATTCAGATTCCGCCGCGCGACGAGCGCAATCCGCTCCGGCCGCAGTGAATCGGCGCTCATGTTCACCCGGTCGAGCCCGGATTGCCGAAGCTCTGCCGCGAGCCGCGGAAGCCCGACTCCGTTGGTTGACAGCGCGATGTCGTCGATCCCACCGATCTCGCGCAACAACGCGACAAGCTTGTGCAGCTCGGGGCGGATCGTTGGCTCCCCGCCGGTAATGCGAAGGCGCCGAAGGCCCGAGTCCGCGAGTCGGGCGACGATCCCGGCAATCTCCTCATACGTCAGCAGCTCGG
>JBBSFT010000014.1:0-35871 GCA_038254845.1 Gemmatimonadales bacterium
CCGGTCGCGAGCGTCTGCCGCATCGATGCCGAGCTTCCCGAGAATTCGCTCCTGCATCGCCATGTCGTGAATACGAATGCTGCCGCCGCCCAGTTCCGTGCCGTTCATGATCACGTCGTACGCGAGAGCGCGCACCTTCTGCGGCTCGGTATCGATGAGGTGAACGTCGTCCGGATGGGGTGCGGTGAAGGGGTGGTGCACCGCGGCGAGTCCGCCGGTCTCTGTATCGACTCCGAACAAGGGAAAGTCAGTGACCCACAGCATCGCGGCGGTTCCTTCGGCGACGAGGTTCAACCGGCGCGCAACATCCTGCCGCACTCGATCGAGCGCGGGGTGGGAGACCTCGTCCTGCCCGGCCACCATCAAGAGGAGGTCGCCATCCGCGAGATCGAGCTTCGCGGCCGCCGTGCCGTCAACGAATTTCGCGACAGGGCCCTCGTGTCCCCCGTTCGATTTCTTGAGACGGAGCAACCCCGATGCGCCCGCGGATTTCGCAATCTGCTCAATCTCGTCAACCTGCTTCCGGGAAAACGCACCGCCGCCTGGAACCTTGATTCCGCGAACGCGGCCGCCGGCATCGAGTGCCGAGCGCGTGATGCCGAAATCGGCGCCGCGAAACGCTTCACTCACATCGACAATCTCCAGGCCATACCGAAGATCGGGCCGGTCACATCCATAGCGCTCCATCGCGTCACTGTACTGCATCCGTCGAAACGACGACGGGATCGTGATCCCGGCGTCAGCGAACAAAACACCGAGAAGTCCCTCGGTGAGCGACATGATGTCTTCAGGCGTGACGAACGACGCCTCGATATCAATCTGCGTGAACTCCGGCTGGCGATCGGCACGCAGGTCCTCGTCACGAAAACATCGCGCGATCTGGAAATAGCGATCGAAGCCCGCGATCATCAGCAGCTGCTTGTAAAGCTGAGGCGACTGCGGGAGCGCGTAGAACTCGCCCGCATGAACTCTGCTCGGCACGAGGTAATCGCGGGCGCCTTCAGGAGTCGGCTTCGTGAGAATCGGAGTTTCGATCTCGAGATAGCCACGGTCGTCGAGGAATCGCCGCGTTGACTGCTGAAGCCGGTGTCGGAGGAGAATGTTTTGTTGAAGCTCCGGACGACGGAGATCGAGATGGCGGTGACGAAGTCTCAGATCTTCCGCGGCGAGTTTTTCACCCTTGCCGCGAGCGACCGGAATGGCGGGTGTTAGTGCCGGTCCAAGGACGGACAGCGCCGTTCCCTGCACTTCTATTTCACCACTCTTCATTTCCGCGTTGCGCATGTCGGCTGGTCGCCGCGCAACGGTTCCCTCGATCCTCACAACGCTCTCCTGGCCAACCGCCGCCGCGGCGGCGATTACCTCGGGCGGTGTCCACTTCGGATCGAATGACACCTGCACAATGCCGGCGCGATCCCGGAGGTCGAGAAAGACAATGCCGCCAAGATTTCGCGAGCGATGGACCCAACCGGCAAGCGATACATGCTCGCCCGAATTGTCTGCAGTGAGCGACCCGCTCTGGTGACTCCTGAGGGTAGTGCGAAAAACATTATCGTCCGTCAAGGCGTGAGTCCGGATGCGGAGTTCGCCCAGGTCGTGCGAAACGCCTCGAATCGGATTTGAGGGACGGAAAAAATGATCAAGCCGGGAATGTGTCGGGACTGGGTCGAAGTGGGGGTCGGAACGGGTTAAACTTACGTGTGACATACACTTGGTGGAAGGACTCACGCGCGTGACGAGCGTCGTTCGTGACGGCGGTGAGCGTCGCAATCTGCTCGACATGATTCCTCAGGAAGCCGAGGCGGCGTTGCGTGACTTCGCGTCGAAAAACGGGGAGAAGTCGTACCGCGCTGGTCAGGTGCTTCAGCATCTGTGGCGTGCTCCGCGGGCCGACTTCGACTCGATGCTCGAGCTTCCTTCAGAATTTCGCCAGAAGCTTGGCGAGGCCTTCGAGATTCACCGACTGGCGATCGCGGCGCGTCAGCTCTCGAGCGACGGCACCGAGAAATTTCTGTTTCGGCTGGACGATGGCGAGCACATCGAGACAGTCGCCATTCCCGACGGATCGCGCCTCACGCTGTGCATCTCATCGCAAGCCGGCTGTGCGCTTCAATGCTCGTTCTGTGCAACTGGCGCGATGGGTTTTTCGAGAAACCTCCGGCTGTTCGAGATCGCGGGTCAGGTTCGCGAGACGATTCTTCTCACCGGGCGCAAGCCGACGAACATCGTGTTCATGGGGATGGGTGAGCCGCTCATGAACTGGAAAGCAGTCGATCCAACGTTGACGGTGCTCAACGACGACGATGGCTTCGGGATTGGCGCACGCCACATCACGGTCTCGACTGTCGGCGTACTGCCCGGCATCGTGGCCCTCGGCCAGCGAAAGGAACAGTTCCGGCTCGCTATTTCCGTTCACGCCCCGACGGACAAGCTGCGAGCGACGATGATGCCGATCAACACAAAGTATCCGCTCGCCGATGTCATCGACGCGGCGAAATCATTCGACCGGCGAGTGACGTTCGAGTACGTGATGCTTCATGGCGTGAACGATCTGCCGGAACATGCGCGCCAGCTTGCCGACCTTGCACGTGAGTGCAAGGCATTCGTCAACCTCATTCCGCTGCATGCCGGCGGCGCTGGCGATTTCACTCCTGCGTCACCGCAGCAGATCGCCGGCTTCGCGCGGACGATCAGGGAGCGCGGTGTGGAGGTGGCGATCCGAAAGAGCCGCGGGAAGGACATTGCGGCTGCGTGCGGGCAGTTACGGGTAGAACGGGAGCGGAGGCGGTCGCCAGTCAGCGCCAACTAGCACGGTCACGTCGAGAAAGCGCAGGCTATCCGGCTTCTCCTTAACCGTTCCACCGAACGCCTCGGCGACGAGCGTGGCCCACTCGGGATGAGATGACCGGTCGAGGACAAGCGTCCGGTCGAGCTGTTTGCTGTAAGTGCCCATCTCGACGACATCGAATCCCCGGTCGCGAAGGTAAGTCGTTGCCCTTCGGGCCAGTCCTTTCGTCAGCGTCGCGTTCAGCACTTCAACCTTGATTCGCACACCGGGTGGAGCCGTTGGCCCGCGACGGATGATCGCACTCGCTGCCATTGGGACTCGGTCTCGATACCTCGCGATCACATAAAATCCCGCGCCCGCGATCACGAGCGCGAGAACCATCCACCTCCCGATCTTCACCGAAGGCTATTCCACAGCGCGACGGTTTCCGGGAAAATGTGATTGCCTTCGCGCACGGACCAGTCGAGACGAAATCGCACGACCTGTCGGAAAACAGCGTCGAATGACGTCGGCACCTGGGCCGCCAGAAAATTCCGGTCTTCGCGCGAGAATTTTCTTCCGGGCTCGAGGTAATCAGCCATGTACAAGGCCTTACCGGTGCGGTCCCACGCTGGAGATCCCACGGTGTGATATCTGATTGCCTCGATTAGTCCCGTTCGCTTCTCGCCGTCACGCTCGAGCTTCACCGCCGCCGCCGGCCCATGCAGGAGCTCGGCGGGAGTAGTCAGATCACCGGTGATTTTCCGCAGCTGATTTTCCGGTGCATCGCGCAATGCATCGTGCCATACGCCGGCGTCCGTCCACGCGTTCGCTTCGTCCGGGGAAAGCCGCATTGCCGCAGCCCAGGCGCGAAGAAGCGAGGTTACCCGCGCGATGTGGTCAAGCCGTTTCTTGCCGACACAGGCCCACGACGGCATGCCGTCCGAGTCAGTCTTCATCGGACGAACCGAGGGTCATGTTATCGATGAGACGCGTTGTCCCGACCCGCGCCGCGACGATGGCAGCGAACCCGGCTCGGGCGTGATTAGCGCGCCCAAACGTCAATCGATCCACCACGCCGAAGTAGTCGGCTGTGATGGTCCCGTTGCGCTCGAGAACGCCCACGCCGATCCTCTCGAGCTCAGCCGTTTTAGTCTCGCCTGCATCAAACGCTGCGCGTACGGCCGCGAGCGAAGCGCTCAGCAACAACGCCGATTGACGATCAGCCGCGGACAGATACCGATTCCGGCTGGACATCGCGAGTCCGTCACTCTCCCTCACAATCGGCGAGAGAAGAATTCGAACACGCATATCGAGATCTCGCACCATCGCCGTGACAAGGGCTGCCTGCTGCAAGTCCTTTTGCCCGAAAACAGCAACGTCCGGCTGCACGATGTTGAACAGTTTCGCGACGACTGTCAGGACGCCATCGAAATGCCCCGGCCTGCTTGCGCCCTCCCAGCTGCTGCCGCTCTCGCCGGCCGAAACGGTCACCCGTCTCGTGTCCGGATACATCTCGTGAACATCCGGACGAAACAGTACGTCCACTCCCGACTCTTTTGCCAGACATTCGTCGTCAGCCACCGGTCGGGGATAGCGCGCGAGATCTTCCGTCGGCGCGAACTGAAGCGGATTGACGAAGATGCTCATGACGACCATATCCGTCTCACGTCTCGCGCGCTCGACGAGGCTGAGGTGCCCCTCATGAAGCGCGCCCATCGTCGGGACGAATCCGATCGTATCGCCGCTCGCGCGCGCATGAGCAACGGCGTCGCGGACACCGGCAATCGTCCCGACGATCAGCATGTCAGTTGCTGTGTTCGGCATCGGGGTAGCCACCGGTTCTGACCTCATCGCCAAACTCTTTTACCGCTGCTTTGACCGAGCCCGCGAGGTCAGCGTATTTCTTGAGAAACTTCGGCGCAAAGCCTTCGTTCAGCCCGAGGAGATCGGGAAGCACGAGCACCTGTCCGTCGCAGTGCGGGCCCGCCCCGATTCCGATCGTCGGGATCGAAATCGCCGCCGTAATCCGCTCGGCAAGATCTGATGGGATGAGCTCGAGAACCAGCGCGAATGCGCCGGCCGCCTCGAGCGCTCTTGCCTCGTCAACCATTCGGTCGGCATCATTCTTTTCCCGTCCCTGGACTCTCATGCCGAGCGTCCGCACGGACTGCGGGGTGAAGCCGAGATGAGCAAAGACCGGAATTCCGGTTCTGGTCAGCCGCGCGACGCTCCCGACGATCTCCTCGCTTCCCCCCTCGACCTTCACTGCGTCCGCGCCGGTCTGCTGCATCATCCGGCCGCAATTGAGAATGGCCGACTCGTGACTTGCCTGATACGACAGAAACGGCATGTCGACGACGAGAAGCGCCCGTCGTACGCCGCGGCGCACCGCAGCGCCGTGGTAAATCATCTGGTCCATCGTCACTCGAAGCGTCGTATCAAAACCGGCAACGACATTTCCGAGCGAGTCGCCAACAAGAACGACGTCAACTCCGGCGGCGTCTACCAGTCGCGCAAACAGCACGTCATACGCGGTGACGACAACGAGCTTGGTTCCCTCACGCTTCATTCTGCCGAGATCGCGCAGCGTAACACGCCGCTGAACGTTTTCCTCGTCACGCATCGATTGCACCTCTCAGTTCCGCAAGCTCACGCAGCCAGAAATCCCGGTTCTCGAGCTCCGGGTGAGGAACGGTAAGCACTTCGTCCGAGAATTCCACTCCGTCGATCATCACGATGTCCAGGTCGAGTGTCCGCGGGCCCCACCGAGTCGAGCGCACCCTGCCAGCCGCCTGCTCGATTTTCTGAAGCGCCGACAGCAATGCGCGCGGTGCCAGCTCGGTCTCCACGGCTACCATCTGATTCAGGTACGTGCCCTGCGGGATCGGTCCAATCGGCTCGGTCTCCTCGACAGCGGTCGCGCCGACGATGTGAACCGACTTGATCTCGCGAATCGACGTCACTGCATCGGCAAGCTGTTGTTCGCGATCGCCAAGATTCGACCCAAGCGCAATGTACGCGATTTCAGCCATCCCTCACGCGGTCGAGCGTCACCTCAGCGAATGCGAGCGGACCGGGAAGAGCGACGTGCGGCTTGCGGGCGCTGACCCGCACGCGCAGCACGCCGTCGAGCTCAAGTGCTCGGGCCGCAACTTCCGAGGTAAGGTCCTCGAGATAGGCGATGTGACCCCGGTTCAATACCTCCGACACGACGTCGTACAGACGGCGATAGTCGAGCACCCCGGCAGCACCGTGCGCAGCTTCGTCGCGGTTCACCCATGCCGCCACATCGACCTCGATCGACTGTGCAATTTCCGCCTCGTGAGCGAGTGCGCCGACGCGTGCGTGAAACCGCATCGCCTCGAGCCGGACCACGAATGTGAACGACATCTCTAGCTGTCGAGCGCAGTCCGAAGCGAGCGCGTCAATGCCAGCGCGGAATCAATGCTTTCTTCAGCCGCCGTCACGAGCGCGCTGCCGACCACGACGCCATCGGCCGCCGCCGCAGTGGCCCGGGCCTGATCGCCGGTGGAGATTCCAAAGCCGATACAGATCGGCAGATTCGTTGCGCCCCGCAAACGATTAGTCGTCGCAACGATATCTGTTGCCACATCTTTCTGGGCTCCAGTCACGCCAAGTCTGCTGATCAGATAAACAAAACCCGACCCGTTCCTGCCGATTTCAGCCATTCGCCCCGCGGGAGTCGTCGGCGCGACCAGCCTGATGAATGCCAGCCGCGAGTCACCAAGCCATCGCTCGCGATCGGGATCCGCACCGACCGGAAGATCGGTGAGTAGAACTCCGTCCACGCCAGCATCCGCCGCCCGATCGAGAACGGAGGTGCCGCCCGCAAGCAGCGGATTGAGATAGGTGAACAGAACAACCGGAACGTGGAGGTTGGCCCGCGCAATGAGATCGAGCGATTTCTCGAGCGTCATGCCGAGCGCGAGCGCGCGTTGCGAGCTTTCCTGAATCACCGGCCCGTCAGCGATCGGATCGGAAAACGGAACGCCGACCTCGATCGCGTCAGCACCTGCTTCTTCCATGCCCTGGAGAAGATCGAGCGAGGCAGATTCACCTGGGAAACCGGCGGTGACGTAGCACACCAGTGCCTTGCGCCGGGCGCCCTTGAGGAGCGCAAACCGCTGATCGATTCTGTTAGACGAAATAATCGCCAACGTTGACGCCATATCTCCCGGGGTCGGCGGTCTTAATGATCGTTCGGGGATAGTCGCCGAAGCTGTCGGGCTGCGCAAGGTCCGCTTCCGGTGCGGGATGGAGCATGTTTCCCTGCGCATCGCTGACGATTTTGACAATCGGTCTCGACAGTGCATCGGAGCGTGGATTCGCTGCATAGACAACCGCCAGCTCGAACGTGTCGAGCACCACCAGCGGGTCGGACAACGCAGAAACACCGGCGAGGCGCATTTCCGGCGCCGGGTGAGAGATCGTCCCGGCGAGAGCGCTGACGGCCGCGCTTGACTTCAATGCCCCGGCCCGCCGAACCGCTTCGTACGAGACGATTTCATCAGGCGACGAGATCAGCCGCACGAGCTCGGCGATGTGCGCGGCGGCGAGTTTCAATCCCGCTGCCCCGAGCAACGCGCGAAGCTCGGCGTTGCGTCCGTGAGCAATCCACGACAACACCGTCTCGAGCGCCGAAGGTTTGAGCTGGCCAAGCAGCTCCTGCAGGTCGCCCTGTGGCTGCCGGAGCGGAGTTTCCTCGAGCGCTTGCAGCAACTGTTCAAGCGCGTCCTTCTCACTCAGCCGGTCGGCAAGCTGCATCAACCGCTGCCGCTGGCCGAGCTTGAGATCGGTGGCTCGGCCGACCGTCACTGCTGCCGCACGAATCAGGTATGCGGCCGTGCGGAACTGCATCAATGACAGCAGGAGCAGGAAGAGACCGTCGAGAATGGTGGCGATCTCGTCGCGAATGGCGGGGTCGGTTTGCTGCTCGTAAGTATCGAGGAGCGATGCGATCACCTGCGCGCGAAGGTCGGTGCCAAAATCCCGGCGCACCTCGGTCTGGAGATAATCAACTTCCGCTTCATCGAGGAAATAGAGCGTCGAGTCGTACTCGTCCATGCGGGTGATCGACGACGATGCGACGAGTTGTACTTCCGCCTCGACGTCGGCGGGCGCCACAATCCGTTCGATTTCTTCTCCGCGAACGGAATCGAGTGACGCGCCGGTGTCCATCGCGAGGTCCACGTACCGGTACTGCAGCGACGCGAAGTCATGCTCCCACAACAGAGTCAGAAGATCGTCTTCATCGGCCGAGGCGAGGCGCGCGCGCTACATCAGCATCAGGAGGACGACAAGCTCATCGTCCTCGAACCCTCGCCTGAATCCAAGCTCACGCACGCCGTCCTTGTAGAACTGCCACGGAATGCTGTCCGATGTCCTACCGTCTTCCTGCAGAACAACGCGATCGCACCAGCGCAGCTCAGCTTCCGTGACCTGAATGGTGAGTGTGTCGGTCTCCGTCCAGACCCCGCGAAATGCCTCGCGCACCCATTCCATGGCGCGCGCATGCATGGGATTATTCGGCATGTACAGCTGGTGTGCCCGCACCGCCTTCGCAAATGCGCGCATCAGCTCGCTCACTCGATCGGGCGCGAACGGCGGCTCGACGAGGTCGTCGTCGCGCTCGAGGACGCTCTGTGAGATCACCGGTCGATCAGGCCCATTTCGGCTACCTGCGCCATATCCTTGTCGCCGCGACCGCTCACACAGATAAGCACTGCATCATCGCCCGTCCATCGTGAAGCATTGTCGGCTACCCACACGATCGCATGCGACGTCTCGAGCGCCGGGATGATTCCCTCGAGCTCGCTCAGCATCCTGAAACCGCGCAGCGCATCATCGTCGGAAACCGCGACATACTCCGCGCGGCCGGAGTCCTTGAGCCATGAATGCTCGGGACCGACTCCCGGATAGTCGAGTCCAGCGGAAATCGAATGCGCCGGATGCACCTGGCCGTTCGCATCCTGAAGCAGGTAGCTGAGCGATCCATGAAGCACGCCTGGCGTGCCGCGCAGCAACGACGCGGAGTGCTCGTCCGAATCGAGACCCCGGCCGGCAGCTTCGACGCCGATGAGTCTGACGTCAGCGTCACCCGCGAACGGATGAAAGATTCCCATCGCATTCGATCCACCGCCAACGCACGCGACGACTGCCGAGGGTAATCGTCCTGACTGGGTCATCATCTGATCGCGGGCCTCGCGTCCAATCACCGACTGGAACTCACGCACCATTCTCGGATACGGCGCAGGTCCAACGACGGAACCGATGATGTAATAGCTGTCGGTAACGTTCGTGACCCAATCGCGAATCGCTTCGCTCGTTGCATCCTTCAGTGTTCTTGTCCCGCTCGAAACAGGCACAACTGTCGCGCCCATCAATTTCATCCGGTAGACGTTGAGCGCCTGACGCCGCATGTCTTCTTCGCCCATGTATACGACGCAATCGAGCCCGAACCGCGCGCATACAGTCGCGGTGGCAACGCCGTGTTGCCCCGCCCCCGTCTCGGCGATGATTCGCCGCTTGCCCATTCGCATGGCGAGCAATACCTGGCCGACAGTGTTGTTGATCTTGTGCGCGCCGGTATGGTTGAGATCTTCGCGCTTGAGATAGACGCGCGCTCCGACTTTTTCCGAGAAGCGCGGGGCTTCGCTCAGCGGTGACGGGCGCCCGACATACGACGACAGCATGCCGTCGAGCGACCGAACGAACGCAGCGTCGGCCATCGCACTATCGAATGCGGAGTCGAGCTCGTCGAGAGCGGGAATCAAAGTTTCCGGCACGTAACGGCCGCCGAACGGGCCGAATCGATCGTTCGTCAATGTCGCTGTCATTGCTTGTCGAAGACTGGCGTGCATTCGCCGGTCATACCATAGACGCGGAATGCACCGCTTCGGCAAAAGCCCGCATGAGATTGTGATCCTTGATACCGGCGGCCGATTCCACTCCCGACGACACATCGACAATGCGGGGACGGAGCAATTTGATAGCGCCGGCCACATTCGCCGCCGTCAGTCCGCCGGCCAGAATCAGCGGCGGAAGCGCGACGGTTTCGGAGACCGCACGCGCCATCGCCGTCCAGTCGAACGGCCTTCCTGTTCCTCCCGTTCTGCCAGCCACGGCCGTGTCGAGCAACACGCCATCGGAAATCCGGGCAGCTTGACTGATCGCCTTCACCGCCAGCTCAGGCCGTCCCACGCCGACTACGGTCCAGATCTCTCCGCCAAAAATTTCTCGCACCGCCGGAATGAGATCGAGACAGGGGGCCCCGTGCATCTGAATGACGTCGAGTTGCACGTCGCGAATAATTGCAGCGATGCGTCCGAGCGTTATTGCATCGGTGACGCCAACGCGCTTCGTGCCCGGCACCGTCGCGTCAAGGATTTCCGCCGCCCGGCGTGGCGTAACCTGGCGCGCGCTCGCCGCAAAGATGACCCCGGCGTGGGACGCCCCGACCTCCGACGCGAAGGCCGCATCTTCTGGACGCGTGAGGCCGCAAAACTTGATGGTTGTCACAGACACTTAGTGAGTCAGCGACGCGAATGAACGCGAGGTACCGTTGCGAGCAACCGGACGTCACCCGCCGGATCGCTCGATGCAGACAGCGCGGATCCGATCAGGACAGCATCCGCACCCGCGGAGGCGGCACGAGAAACGTCAGCGGCAGTTTGATAGCCGCTTTCTGCGATTGCCACGCACCTCACCGGGATGAGCGGTAGAATGCGGGAGACTGTGGTCTCGTCGACCTCGAGCGTCTCGAGATCGCGATTGTTCACGCCGATCATCCGCGCGCCTGCGCCGATCGCGCGCGCAAGCTCGTGTTCGTCCCTGACTTCGAACACGAGCTCGAGGCCGATTAAACGCGCGGTTGCGGCCAGTTGCGGCAGTTTGTCCGGCTCGATCGCCCTGACAATGATGAGTGCAGCGGACGCGCCGAGCGTATCCGCTTCGACGAGCTGCGCATCACTTACATGGAAATCCTTTTTCAGGATGGGAAGGCCCGCGCGCCGCGCCAACGCGATGTCTTCATTGGATCCGCCGAAGCTCGTCGGCTCGGTCAATATCGACAGCGCGGCCGCACCGCCCGCTGCGTACAGTTGAGCCTGGTTGTCGGCTGACAGACCGACATTGATATCGCCCTTCGACGGCGACTTGCGCTTGATCTCCGCGATGACCGCAACATGCTCCCGCCCGAGCGCTTCCTCGAGCGACGGCCGTACCAGCCTTACTTCCGGAGGCAGCCCGGATACTTCGCGTCCCCGCTCCAGTTGGCGCGACCTTTCCCACGCCTGACGAGTCAGCCGTCCAAGCGTTCCCCGAGGAGGAGCCCAGACACTTTCCGCTTGCGTTTCGGTAGTTGTTCGGCTAAAGTTTGAATTCGGCAAATGTTCGGTACGCCATTTTGGTTGCTCTCGATCACTTCTTCACGGGGAAAGATATGTCGCTTACCAAGCGCCAGCGTGAGATTCTGACATACCTCACGGAGTACTCGGCCGGAAATGGCTACGCTCCGAGCTTCGAGGAGATTGCGAGCCAGTTCGGGTACAGCTCGCTCGCCACCGTTCACGAGCATCTGAGCAATCTCGAGCGCAAGGGCTACATCAAGCGCGAATACAATGAGAGCCGGGCAATCGAACTCCTGCCCTCCGACATTTTTCCGCGTTCGCTTCAGCTTCCATTAATGGGCACGGTTGCCGCGGGCATGCCGATCGAAGCCATCCAGTCTCAGGAAATGATCTCGGTGCCCGACGATTTCGTGAAGAAGACCGGCAACCACTACGTTCTTCGCGTCCGTGGCAACTCGATGATCGACGAGCAAATCAGGGATGGTGACTTCGTCATTGTCAATGAGCGAGAGACGGCCGATAACGGAGAGATGGTGATAGCCCTCATTGACGGTACGTCGGCAACAGTCAAGAAACTGTATCGCGAGCGAGATGGGCGAATCCGGCTTCAGCCCGCGAATGAGTCGATGAGTCCGATCTACGTTCACGAGAACGACATCTCCATTCAGGGAATTGTTGTTGGAGTGCTCAGGCGCTGCTAGAGACTCCGTAGGCAAGTCGGAGCCGGTTCAGGGCGTCGATTCCCTTTCCGTTTGCCAGTGCGGATTTGGCGACACTGACTGAGTCTGCGTAAGACTTCCCCGTACCGCTCACGTAGATGGCGGCCGCAGCGTTCATCACAACCGCAGCGCTCGCCGATGGATTCCCTGATCCGCTCAGAACCTCGATGATGATCCGTGCATTCTCCGCCGGATCTCCGCCGGCGAGATCTGTTGCATTCATTTCAGCGAATCCGAGTTGTGATGCGTCAATCGACCATTCGCGCGTCTCCCCATTCTGGATCTCGACAACCTGTGTCATGCCTAACGGCGATATTTCATCCAGCCCCGGCTCGCCGTGCACGACGAGTGCATGCGCCGACCCAAGCTCTGATAGCGCGCCGGCGAGAATGGGAACACGGTGCGCATCAGCCACTCCAACAACCTGTCTTCTGGCACCGGCAGGGTTTGCCAGCGGACCGACGATGTTCATGACCGTGGGGATGCCGAGCTCGCGACGCACTGGTCCCACGTGACGCATCGCCGGATGCATCAACGGCGCATACATGAAAACGATCCCGGCGCTTTCCAGGGCAGCGCTCATCGTCGCCAATGGGGCATCGATTGGAACGCCGAGGGCTTCGAGCACGTCGGCGCTGCCGCAGCGCGACGTGAACGACCGGTTGCCGTGCTTGGCGATGCGCACTCCCGCGCCCGCGGCGAGAAGGGCGGCAGCAGTCGAGATGTTGAACGTTCCGACCGTTCCCCCGCCAGTGCCGCACGTATCGACGAGCTCGTCGCGACCCTCAGCCGGAAGGAGGACCATAACATCCCGCAGCGCGCGAACGACTCCGGCGACGACTTCTGATGTCTCGCCCTGCACGCGCAGCCCGGTCAGCATCGCGGCGACCTGGAGCGAGCTCGCCTCTCCCCGCATGATGACGCCAAACGCTTCCGTCGCGTCACTTGCGGTGATTGGCTGGTGATGGGCGAGTTTGACGATGGCGCTCTGAAGCGCCGACTGAGCGGCTGACGTGGTCACGACGGGTTAGTGATCGGCGAACTGTCGCGGCGCGACAGCAGCAGTGACCTGAGCGATCGTGTCTACCGGCGATGCACCGACATTGTCTGCCTGAAGGATTCGCTCGATCTGCTTGACAATGTTTACGTGAGTTCGCGCGAGCTCCGTCTGGGCGTGAAGATCCACGTGAGCCTGCTGCAATCTCCCGACAGCCTGGGACACTTGCTCTTCGACGGCCTGCAACCTCTCCGCCCGCCGTTGGAGGTCGCTCTTAGCGTCGGCAAGAAGCCGCTCCAGCTCCGAGATTCGCTGAGCATCGCGCTCTGACGGAGCGGCGCTCGAGCTGCGCGACGTATCGAGCTCCGACTTGAGCTGCCGCATCGCACTGCTGTACTCGGCGTGAATGTTACGCGTCAGCTCTTCGAGTATCCGAACGGCTTCGAACCGCGCTTCGTGCTCGGCGATTCGCTCGAATGCCAGTGCGAACAGATCAAGAGCGGGCGACAGCCTCTCGACGATGCGAGGTCCAAACCGCCGTCGGGGCTCATGTAGGGCGATGAATCCGGCTAGCTCCCCATCGAGCGTAAGCCCGCGGACGGAAAGAATTCCGCCCTGCTGCTGCGGCGTTACGCCGAGCAGCTTCATGTAGTCGTCCGACTCGGCGCCGAAATCGGCCACCGCTATACTGAGGTTCAGCGCTCGCCGAATCGGCGCTGGCAGATGATCGATCGAAACGGTCAGAGGCGTCCTGGCAACGCCGCTCGGGGACGGACTCAGCCTCTCCGTGATCATCTGGCGACGCGCATCGCACATGAACAGAGCGAGCTGGGACGATCTGTCCATGTCCCACGCTTCGGTCTGCAAAAGCGTCAGGGCGGCCTCCGCGTCACGGGCGGCGGAAAGAACCGTTGCGAGAGTAGCGAGTGTCCGTGGTGCCATTGAGTCGATGAAGTGAGCGGCGTCGAGTACCGAGTTTGACCGTTGTGTATTGCAATGTCAACGCCGGGACGGGGAATCCAAAATTTTGAGTTCGCGCGACGTCACGTTCGCGCCCTCCCCCGGCAAGTTGAACCCTCGATTCTGGAATTTCCTGGCTCCCCCGCGCCAGAACTGGGCGATAAGTTGAGCAATGGAATCGCGCACACTCCAGCTTGTCCTTCAATACGACGGGACGCTGTTCGCCGGGTGGCAGCGGCAGCCAGAGGAGAGGACGGTTCAGGGAGTGCTCGAGGAATCACTCGCGAGAATTTGTGCCACTCCCATTGCCGTCCTGGGAGCCGGGCGCACCGACGCCGGCGTGCACGCAACCGGTCAGGCGGCCGGAATCCGGGTGCCGGAGCAATGGACCGAACATTCAATGAGACGAGCGCTGAACGCAGTACTCCCGCGAGATGTCCGGGTTGCCTCAGTGCACGCGATGCGCCCCGATTTCCATCCCCGCTTCAGCGCCGTGGCGAGAGGCTACCGGTACCTGATCGGAACGGACGAGGGGGCAGACGCGCCGTTCAAGCGCAATTTCGAGGTCGCCTGGCACCGTCGGATCGACCGGCAACTTCTCGATAAGGCGGCGAATATCATCCTCGGCGGCCACTGCTTTCGGGGTTTCGCGGTCGCAGGCACCGCATCCGAGTCAGACGATCATCATTGCAACATCATGGAGGCGCACTGGCTGGATCGCGAGGGCGGATTGGCATTTTTTATCCGCGCGAATCGATTCCTGCATCACATGGTTCGCTTCCTTGTCGGCACGATGCTCGATGTCGCGGGTGGCCGCCGGCAGATAGGCGAGATGGAGCGACTTCTGATCGCGACCGACAACGCTGGCGTCTCTCCGCCCGCTCCCGCGCACGGACTGTACCTGGAGAAGGTAGAATATCCACATGAACTCTATTTGGCGGATCCATGAACATCTTCGTTGAAACGGTATCGCTCGATGAGATTCGGCGTGCCACTGCAGCCGGCTTTGCCGACGGCATCGTCGTTTCGGATCTGGCAGACGCCGGAACTCCGGACGGTCGCGAGCTGATCGAAGCGATTGCACGCGAGTTTGCGATTCCAATCTGTGTCGAGATAGGAGCGATCAGCGGTGTCGACATGTATCGCGATGCCCGCGAGCTGGCGAAAATCTCCGACCACATTGTCATCCAGCTTCCGCTTGTCGAGGACGCGGTGACGCCGATGCATCAACTCAGCCTCGAGGGCGTTGATGTTTGCGCGACTTTTGTTTTCAACGGAGCCCAGGCCGTGCTTGCCGCAAAGGCTGGCGCGTCGATGGTGCGCGTTTCGCTGCACGACCTCGAGGCACAGGGTCAGACGAGTACCGACTCCGTGACCGAGATCAGGTCACTGCTCGAGGCGAGTGACTGCGAGTGTGATGTGATGGTCGCCTCACCCAACACGACGACGCAATTCACGGAATGCGTTGCCGCGGGCGCGCAGGTTGTATCGATTCGCCCGGATGTGCTGAACTCGTTGCTTCTGCATCCACTTACCGACCGGGGCGTCGATCGGTTCCTGAGCAACCTCAGCAAGCGTCCAAAGGTGCGGGAATAGTCGATGCGATTGTTTCTGACCGCAGCAATCCTCGCCTTTCTCGCCGGGTGCAAGGGTGACGCGCTGCCATCGGCGCAGGCCACGCAGGTCAGTGAGGCACAGACCACGTCAATATCCGCGCAGCGCCGAACAGCTATCACGTCGGCGGTCGCTCGCGTATCGCCAGCCGTCGTCACTGTCCAAACGGAAATGGTCGAGGCCGTTCCGGCTGACTTTTACGAGCAATTCTTTGGCGGCCGTTCCGGACGACGCTCGGCCGCCGGGCTCGGATCGGGATTCATTGTGCGCGACGATGGCGTGATCGTCACAAATGCGCATGTCGTCAGCGGCGCGACAAAGATTTCCGTCGCCCTTCGCGATGGAACGAGCTACCAGGCAAAACTTCTCGGCGCCGACGAAACCAACGATCTGGCGGTGATCAAGATCGACGCGAAGAATCTTCCCGTCGCGCCGCTTGGAAGCTCGAACAACCTGCTCATCGGCGAATGGGCGATCGCGATTGGAAGCCCGTACGGATTTGTTCTCGCTAACACGGAACCGAGCGTCACGGCCGGAGTCGTGAGCGGAACTGGTCGAAACCTCGCAGCCGAGAGCGGCGGATCAGGGGTTTACGTGGACATGATTCAAACCGACGCGTCAATCAACCCTGGCAACTCTGGTGGTCCTCTCGTCAATGCTCTCGGCGAAGTCATCGGTGTGAACAGCTCGATATACTCGCCGACGGGAAGCTCGGTCGGTCTCGGGTTCGCGATTCCAATCAATCGCGTACGGCGCGTTACCGAAGACCTTCTCGCGCATGGCGTTGTCAAGCGTCCGTGGATCGGACTCAAGCTTGGCGTCATGCCGCCGGGTGCTGGCCACGCGCCAGCGGTGGGTGCAACGATCACATCGGTGGTACCAGGCTCGCCTGCAGCACGCGCCGGAATTCAGGCAAACGACATCCTCGTGCGCTCGCGCGACCGTGGGGTTCACAATCCATACGACTGGGAGGCCGAACGGCTCGAGCTCCGTGTTGGAGACGACGTGCCGCTGGTGATCAGGCGCGGCGGCCGGGACATGAAGGTCAGTGTTCGGGTCGCCGACCTTCCCGATGTCAACGCGCCGAAAGTCACGGTGCTGAAGGAGATCCAGCTCGTCACGCTGACGCCAGCGATTCGCGCCGAGCGAAGCATTCGGCGGGCGAATGGCGCGCTCGTGCAAACGGTAAGTAAACGCGTCGCCGAGCAGCTTGGGATTCAGGCGGGAGACGTGATTCTTCAGATCAACCAGATTCCGATTGCCGATGCCGAGGCGGCCGCGCGGGCACTGGATTATTACTCGGGCCGCAGCGGGGTCGTGATGTACATCGAGCGGCAGGGCCAGGTCTACACGACTGAATTCATGATCCAATAGCGTGACCGATATCTACACATCACCGCTCGCGGGCCGCTACGCATCACGGCCGATGCTCGAGCTTTGGTCGGCGAGCACCAGATATGGCTTGTGGCGACGGTTGTGGGTTGCACTGGCAGAGGCGGAGCGAGAGCTTGGCGCCGACATCCCGGCCGACGCCATCGCCCAGATGCGCGATCACGTTGACGACATCGATTTCGATGCAGTTGCCGCATACGAAAGACGATTCCGCCATGATGTCATGGCGCACGTCCACGCCTTCGGGGACGCCGCGCCGACAGCCAAAGCGTTCATTCATCTCGGCGCCACCAGCGCGTACGTAACCGACAACGCCGATCTGATCCTGATGCGTCGGGGACTGGATCTCGTGAGCGGACGAACGCTCAACGTACTGCGCGCGCTCGCCGCATTCGCGGAGACGTGGAAGAATGAGCCAACGCTTGGCTACACGCATCTTCAGCCGGCACAGCTGACGACAGTCGGCAAGCGGGCGACGCTCTGGATGCAGGATCTCGTGCTCGACCTGCAAGACCTCGCTTATCGGCGCTCGACGTTGCCGTTCCGCGGCGTGAAGGGAACGACCGGAACGCAGGCGAGTTTCCTCGAGCTGTTCGGCGGGGATCACGGCAAGGTTCGCGAGCTCGACCGGATCGTCACGGCCAAAATGGAGTTTCAATCGTTGCTCCCGGTGACCGGTCAGACCTATACGCGAAAAATCGACGCGGGTGTCCTCTCGGCTGTCTCCGGCGTTGCCGCCAGTGCAGCGAAGTTTGCGAGCGACGTGAGAATGCTGCAATCGTTTGGCGAGATCGAGGAGCCGTTCGAAACCGAGCAAGTCGGATCGTCGGCCATGGCGTACAAGCGAAACCCGATGCGATCGGAACGAATCAATTCCCTGTCTCGCTTCGTGTTGAGTCTCGAGACGAACGCGAACCAGACGCATAGCGTTCAGTATTTCGAGCGCACACTCGACGATAGCGCGAACCGACGCCTGGCAATTCCCGAGTCGTTCCTCGCGACCGACGCAATCCTGTTGCTGTACCTCAATGTTGCCTCCGGGCTCGACGTGCATCCGGCGCGGATTCGGCAGCGCGTTGATGCGGAGCTGCCGTTCATGGCGACCGAAAAGCTCATCGTGCAGGCGGTCGCGGCGGGCGGCGACCGGCAGGCAGTGCACGAGGTGATTCGTGGCCATTCAATGGCTGCGTCACGGGCAATGAAGGACGGCGCCGTGCGGAACGATTTGCTCGACCGGTTGTCCGCGGACTCGGCGCTTGGATTGTCGGCCGATCGCATCGCGACGATCGCCGATGCAGCGCAGTTCACCGGCCGTGCCTCACAGCAGGTGGATGATTTTCTCGCGGAGACTGTCGTCCCGATTCTTGGTGGGAGCGTCGGAGCGTCCAACATCGATCACGAGCTGCGCGTCTGATGTCACTCGCGCGAACGAATCTTCCCTTGCCGTTGCTGCGTCGAGGGAAGGTCCGCGACGTCTACGATGTGGATACGTCTTCGGTGCTGCTCGTCGCAACCGACAGGGTCAGCGCGTTCGACGTTGTCATGCGCGAGCCCGTTCCCTACAAAGGCGCAGTCCTGACGCAGTTGACTGCCTGGTGGTTACGCCAGCTCGCGGGAACGGTTCGTCATCACATGATCAGCGCCGATATCGGTGAGATTATCGATGCGATTCCGGCGCTCGCACCGCATTCGCGCGAGCTCGCAGGTCGATCGATGTTGTCAGTGAAGGCGGACGTGTATCCAGTCGAATGCGTCATTCGCGGGTACCTATCGGGGTCTGCCTGGAAGGAATATTCGATTTCCGGGACTCTCGCCGGAGAGCCCCTCGGACCCGGAATGGTCGAGTCCGATCGCATGCCGGAGGCGCGATTCAGTCCGGCCACCAAGGCCGATGAAGGCCACGACGAAAACATTACGATTTCCGCGATGGCGGGGCTGATCGGCAGGAGCACGACAAGCGAGCTCGAGAGACTGAGCCGCCTCGTCTACGCGTTTGGCAGCTCGATCGCCGCCGAGCGCGGAATCATCATTGCCGATACGAAGCTCGAATTTGGACGCGCCGGCGGATCGAAAGAGGTCGAGCCGTCGAGTGTTATATTAGTGGACGAAGTGCTGACCCCTGATAGCTCTCGTTTCTGGCCGGCTGACCGGTTTCAGCCGGGGCGATCGCAGCCCAGCTTCGACAAGCAGCCGCTGCGTGACTATCTGGACGGCGAGCGGCTCGCGGGGCGGTGGAACGGAAACAGTCCGCCACCAACGCTTCCTGATCAAGTCATATCGGCGATGAGCGAGCGCTACCTGGAAATCTTTAGGCGGTTGACCCGTACTTCGCTCGACACCGGAGCATTCGATTGAATTTCGCTCGGGAAGGCTATCTCTTCATCGGCATTGCTGCGGCCGCCGCTGCCTCCACCTTCGCTGTTGCGCTCGCGCGACGATCGTGGGCGTTCTGGCTGCTGGCAGTTGTGGTCACGATCATTGCGCTCTGGGTCGCATATTTTTTTCGCGATCCCGAACGGACCGGCGAGCGCGGACCCCAGGTGGTCGTCGCGCCGGCCGACGGCAAGCTGATCCTCATCACCGAAATTGACGAGCCGAATTTCATCGGCGGCAAAGCCCTTCGGCTGTCGATCTTCATGAACGTCTTCAACGTTCACGTCAATCGCTATCCGATCGACGGCACCGTGCGATACCTCCACTACAACAAGGGCAAGTTTCTCAACGCAGCCGCCGAAAAGTCGAGTCTCGAAAATGAGCAATCGTCGGTCGGCATCGAGTCCGGACCATACCGCATTCTCGTTCGCCAGATAGCGGGCCTGATTGCGCGGCGAATCGTTACATACAGTCGCGTCGGCGACGCGGCGCGGCAGGGTGAGCGAATGGGAATCATCCGATTCGGGTCGCGCGTCGATGTCTTCATCCCGACCGACTCCAAGCTGCGAGTGAATCTTGGCGTCATGACAACGGCCGGCACGACCGTTCTCGCCGAGCTTCCACAGCGATGACCGGGCCCGGCGGCCATTCGTCCTCGCGGTTGCCTGATGACCGACCGCGACGGATGCGGCGGGCAGTCGTCATCCTGCCAAGCGGACTCACGCTCGCCAATCTTTTCTGCGGCGTCTTTGCAATTGTCTCGGCATCGAAGGGACAGTTCGACTTCGCCGGATTGCTTGTAGTTCTCGGCGGCGTTGCCGATGCGCTGGATGGGCGCGTTGCTCGGGCCACCGGCAGTGGGTCGCAATTCGGCTCCGAGCTCGACTCGCTCGTGGATATCGTCACGTTCGGCCTCGCGCCGGCGCTGATCATGTACTTCGCAATCCTGAACCGCGAAGGATGGGAATGGCTCATCCCGTTTCTCTACGTTGCGTGCGCGGCAATCCGGCTCGCACGCTTCAACGTCGAGCAGGCCGGCCGAGCGAAGCGGTACTTCCACGGATTGCCAAGCCCGGCCGCTGGCCTGACGCTCGCGACCTACTACTGGTTCAGCCAGACCCCGCTTTACAACCAAACAATTCTCGGCGACCTGCCGTGGCATTTCTGGCTGCGGTTCATGATGCTCGCGCTCGCCTTCCTGATGATCAGCAATGTGTCGTATCCGGCAGTGCCGACTATCGGCTATAAGACGGTCAGCGAGATCGTTGGCTCCATCGTCGTTGCGGCGACAATCATCGGGGTAATCGTTCTCAGAAAGCAGTTCTACTTCCCCGCCCTCGTTCTCTACGTGATGTATGGGGTGGGCAAGACCGTCTTCTTCGGGCTGATCGGCCGTCGGCCCCGGGGTGACGTTCCGGTGATATCAGATCCTGACGAAGACACCGAGCCCGACACTCAGATATCCGTGCCGGACATCGGTCCCGACCAACAGCCGCCGCGACGGCGGCGCCGGCGGAAACCGTATCGCGATGATAGGCCTGGTCCGCGACAGTTTCCGCCTCACATCACGGGCGACGAGCAGGAATGAGCTCATTCAGGGTTTCAGTACACATCACGCCACGGCGCGGAATTCTCGATCCGCAGGGAAAGGCCGTCGCCGGAGCTCTTCACTCACTCGGATTCGACGGGGTGAAAGATGTTCACGTCGGCCGGTACATCGTGGTCGAGACTGATGCCGACAACGCAACCGCTGCCGAGTTCGATGTGCGATCGATGTGCGAACGGCTTCTCGCAAATCCCGTAATCGAAGACTTCGAGATAGAGTCCGCGGCAACGGGATGAAGTTCGGCATCGTCACATTCCCCGGTTCCAACAGCGACTACGACGCCTTTCGAGCCGTCGCTGACACCCTCGGCGAAACGGCCGTCTATCTCTGGCACAAGGATCACGATCTCCAGAATGTGGACGTCGTGATCCTGCCCGGTGGCTTCAGTTATGGCGATTATCTTCGCGCCGGCGCGATTGCCCGGTTCAGTCCGATCATGCGCGAAGTTGAGGCTCACGCGAACCGGGGAGCGCCGGTAATCGGCATCTGTAACGGGTTCCAGATAGCTTGCGAAGCGGGACTTCTGCCTGGCGCGCTCCTCAAGAACAGCAAGCTTCAATTCGTATCGGCCCCGGTCGCAATTCGCGTTGAGAACAATGACACGATGTTCACAATCCAGTATGAGCGGGGTGCCGTGCTGACGATTCCGATTGCTCATGGTGACGGCAGATTCACCGCCGACGCGCAGACCCTCGATATGCTTGAAGCGTCCGATCGAGTTGTGTTTCGCTATGTCGATTCGCGCGGAAATGCGTCACCCGAAGGCAATCCAAACGGATCGGATCGAAACATCGCCGGTATCGTGAATGCGACGGGCAACGTGATCGGGTTGATGCCACACCCTGAGCGTGCGCTCGACCAGCTTCTCGGGTCTGCCGACGGAATCCCGTTCTTCGAGTCGATCCTCGCAACTGTTGCGGCGTGAATGACTGAGGTGAAACCGCGGCCCGGCGATCCCGCCATCACTCCGGAGCTCATCGCTGAGCACGGCTTGACGGTCGACGAGTACCAGCGGCTTGTCACAATGCTCAACCGTGAGCCGACATTTACCGAGCTTGGAATTGTGAGCGCGCTGTGGAGCGAGCACTGTTCCTACAAGCATTCACGAGACCTGCTCAAGACTCTTCCCACTGACGCGTCATATGTGTTGCAAGGCCCCGGTGAGAACGCCGGTGTGATCTCAATCGGTGATGGCCTGGCTGTCGCATTCAAGATCGAATCGCATAATCACCCATCGGCGGTTGAACCGTATCAGGGCGCTGCAACAGGTGTTGGTGGAATCCTGCGTGACGTTTTCACCATGGGTGCGAGGCCGGTCGCGATGCTCAATTCGCTCCGATTCGGATCGCTCGAGCACGCGCGCGTTCGATACCTCCTTGCCGGTATCGTCAGGGGAATCGGTGACTATGGCAACTGCGTCGGTGTCCCCACCGTTGCCGGTGAGATTGTGTTCGACAATGCATACACAGGTAACCCGCTGGTCAACGCGATGTGTGTCGGGCTCATGCACGAGACAGATCTCATTCGCGCAAAAGCCGAGGGAGTCGGCAACCCCATCATTGCAGTGGGTGCGAAGACAGGCCGCGATGGAATTCACGGTGCGTCGTTCGCATCGGAGGATTTGTCGGCGGCGAGTGACGCGAAACGCCCCCGTGTTCAGGTTGGAGACCCGTTCACGGAAAAGCTTCTGCTCGAAGCGAGTCTCGAGCTCATCAAGAGCGGGCACATCGTGGCAATTCAGGATATGGGCGCTGCCGGTCTCACGTCATCGTCGGCCGAGATGGCCGAACGCGGCGAGGTCGGGGTGACGATCGATGTGACGCGCGTTCCGGTTCGCGAGACGGGTATGACACCGTATGAGATTCTCCTCAGCGAATCGCAGGAGCGAATGCTCGTCGTCGCGCACGTCGGCCATGAGTCGCACGTCCATGAGATTCTCGCCAAGTGGGATCTCGATTCTGCAGTCATTGGTGAGGTGATTGCCGAGCCGGTGTACCGCGTCACCGAGGGTGCGACAGTGGTTGCCGAGTTTCCCGGGTCTCGACTGGTGGCCGAGTGTCCCCGCTATTCGCCCGAGGCCCGCGAAGATGCCGGGATCGCCGCGCTTCGTGAATTCGACGTCGCGTCAGTCGCCGAGCGTCCCGAGGAGATCGATCCAACGTGGACTCTCTTGCAGCTTCTTGCGTCCCCGACGATCGCAAGCAAGGCATGGGCTTACCGGCAATACGATTCAACGGTGAGAACGAACACGGTGATCGGACCCGGCGGAGATGCAGCAGTGATCCGAGTCAGAGGAACCGACAAGGCGCTCGCCGTCAAGACCGACTGCAACGGCCGGTACGTATATCTCGACCCGCGCGAAGGCGGAAAGATCGCGGTGGCCGAGGCGGCGCGGAATGTTGCCTGCGCTGGTGCGCGACCGATGGCGATTACGAACTGCCTGAACTTTGGCAACCCCGGTCGTCCCGAAGTCTTTTATCAGCTTCGTGAAGCGATTGCCGGAATGGGCGAGGCGTGTACGGCGCTTGGTACACCGGTAACGGGCGGCAACGTGTCGCTGTACAACGAAAGTCCGTCAGGAGCGGTTTATCCGACTCCTGTCGTCGGAATGGTCGGATTGATCGATTCACTCTCGCACATCACGCGATCGGTCTTCGCGACTCCAGGCGATACCATTCTGCTCATGGGGGAAACGAGCGATGAGCTCGGGGGCTCGGAGTATCTCGCCGCAATTCAGGGTGTCGTCGCTGGCCGACCGCCGCGGTGCGATCTCTCAAAAGAAAAGGCTGCCATCGGCGCGCTCCATGAGGCCATCGTCGGCGGCGCGGTTCAATCCGCTCATGATTGCAGTGATGGCGGACTCGCGGTTGCCCTTGCTGAGTGCTGCGTTGCCGATTCGCGAGCGATGACCGGAGCGAGTATCGATCTCGATGCAGCGTTTCCTCGCATCACTCCGCTGTCCACACGCTCTGCATTCTTCGGCGAATCCCAGGGCCGTTTTGTCATCAGCTCGAAGGCGCCGCGAGTCGTTGAGTCGATTGCCGAGAGGTGGGGAGTGCCGGTTCATGCGATCGGCATCGTGCTCGACCGGCACGAGGGATTTTCGATCACCTTCAAGAGCCGACTCATCAAATCCAGCGTCAAGGACCTCGCCGCCGCCTGGCACGACGCCATTCCCGCCATCATGTCGGCAACTGCTGACATCGCCGCCGACGACCCGGCACTCGCGAGCGTTTGACAGATGTGCGGAATCTTTGGCATTCACGGGCACGACAACGCTGCCGACATCGCGCACCTCGGCCTGTATTCGCTACAACATCGAGGGCAGGAGTCTGCTGGCATCGTCACCTCGAGCAACGGCGGATTACCGAAGGCGACACGGACAATGGGGTTGGTTTCCGAGGGGCTGAGAGCGGCGGACATTGGTGGGATGACCGGCGACGTATCGATCGGTCACACCCGCTACAGCACCGCTGGCTCGTCAACGATCGAGAATGCGCAGCCAATGCTCGCGCGCTTTCGCGATGGTTACATCGCCCTCGCGCACAACGGCAACCTCATCAATGCAACCGAGATGCGGCGTGAGCTCGAGGATGCCGGCTCGATCTTTACGTCAACGATGGACTCGGAGGTGCTTCTTCATCGCATTGCACGCTCCCTGGCGACGGCGCCAGAAGACAAGCTCGCGGATGCACTTCAGAACGTCGAAGGAGCGTACTCGATCGTCGTCATGATCGGCGACACGCTGCTCGCCGCTCGCGACCCTCGCGGCTGGCGGCCGCTCGTCATGGGCAGGATCGGCGACTCGTACGTGTTCGCATCGGAGAGCTGCGCCCTCGACATCGTCGGTGCCACGACCGTTCGCGAAGTCGAGCGTGGCGAGATCGTCGCTGTTGACCGAACCGGGATTCGATCGACGCGTCCCCTCCCACCACAAGAAAGCCGGAAGTGTGTCTTCGAGTATGTGTACTTTGCCCGGCCGGACAGTCGCGTGTTCGGCGGCTCGGTCGATCGCGCCCGCCGGGAATTGGGGCGACGCCTCGCTCGCGAGCAACCGGCGCCCGGAGCAGACATGGTATTCAGCGTGCCCGATTCATCCAATTCCGCAGCTCTGGGATTTGCCGAGGAATCAAAGTTGCCTTTCGAGCTTGCCTTGATTCGCAATCACTATGTTGGCCGCACATTCATTCAGCCGACCCAGGCTGGGCGCGATGCGAAAGTGAAGGTCAAATACAACGCGGTGAAAGAGGTTCTCCATGGGCGGAGCGTGGTGATGGTGGATGATTCGATCGTTCGGGGAACAACGACGCGCGGCCTCGTCGCAATGGTGCGAACCGCCGGTGCGCGGGAAGTGCACATGCGCGTCAGCTCGTCGCCGATCACCGGCCCGTGCTACTATGGCATCGACACGCCGAATCGTGAAGAGCTGATCGCCGCGAATCTCACCGTCGATGAAATTGCCACAGCGCTCGGAGTGGACTCGCTCGGCTATCTGTCGCTCGATGGAATGCTCGAGTCGGTCCCGGCTGGACCGGGCGGCTTTTGCGATGCGTGCTTCTCGGGAGATTATCCGACCGCTCCTCCGGCGGATCCGGAAAAGCTTCGATTCGGCTGCGGCTGCTAGACATGGCGCAATCGGTTTTCTTCTTCGGTAACGGCGAGGCCGAAGGGACGCGCGAGATGAAGAAAATGCTCGGCGGCAAGGGAGCCAATCTCGCCGAGATGACAAATCTCGGCGTGCCGGTTCCGCAGGGATTCACCATCGCCTGTCACGAGTGCATCGACTATCTCCGCGATGGCAAGTACAGCGACAAGCTGCGCGCGGAGGTGGAGGGCAACATCGCACGGCTCGAGAAGGCAACCGGCAAGAAGCTCGGCGATCCGAAGAATCCGCTTCTGGTCTCCGTGCGCTCAGGTGCGTCGGTATCGATGCCGGGAATGATGGAGACCATTCTCAATCTCGGCTTGAACGATCGGACGGCCACCGGCCTGGCGAGCCAGAGCAACAACGCCCGCTTCGCGTACGATTCCTACCGGCGGTTCATCCAGATGTACGCGGACGTTGTACTTGGGGTCTCGAGTGCTGACTTCGAGCACCTGTTGAAGGCGCGCCGGCTCACCTCTGGCGCACATTCCGATGCCGACTTGAGTGAAGAAACGCTGCGGAATCTGGTCGAGGAATACAAGGCGCTCGTACGCAATGCCACCGGCGCCGAGTTTCCAACAAATCCAGTCGTACAGTTGTGGGGCGCGATCGAAGCGGTGTGGAAGTCGTGGACGCTCAAGAAGGCTCGTGACTATCGAAAGGTGAACAACATTCCGGAAGACCTCGGCACCGGCGTCAACGTCGTGGCAATGGTTTTCGGAAATCTTGGTGACGACTCGGGCACCGGTGTCGCGTTCACGCGTGACCCATCCACGGGCGAGAAGAAGTTCTATGGCGAGTTTCTCGTCAACGCGCAGGGTGAGGATGTCGTCGCCGGCATTCGCACACCGCTTCACATCGACGAAATGGCGCAACGACTGCCGGCGGCCTATGCCGAGCTGATCGAGACGCAGGATCGGCTCGAGAAGCATTACGCCGAAATGCAGGATCTCGAGTTCACTGTCGAGCGCGGAAAACTATTCCTGCTGCAGACTCGCACGGGAAAGCGGACAGCCGCGGCCGCGGTTCGCATTGCCTGCGACATGGTCGAGGAGGGATTGATCGACCGGACTGAAGCGGTCAAGCGGGTGCCACCCGCAGATCTCGATCAGCTGCTTCATCCAATCATCGATCCATCCGTCAGGTCGAAGCCGCTCTGCCTCGGCCTGCCGGCCAGCCCCGGTGCCGCCAGCGGAATTGCGGTGTTCGATCCAGACAGCGCGGTAGAGCGGGCGGCGTCGGGAGAAGCCGTAATTCTCGTGCGCGACGAGACGACGCCGGAGGATTTTCACGGGATCGTCGCGGCGCGAGCCGTGCTGACCGCGCGCGGCGGGATGACGAGTCACGCCGCTGTCGTCGCCCGCGGTATGGGCAAGTGCGCCATCGTCGGCTGCAAGGACATCGACGTTGACGTCACGCATCGCCGGTTCACTGTTGACGGCAAGCAGGTGCACGAGGGAGAGTGGCTGACCCTCGACGGCGCCACAGGCCGAGTGTTCGACGGAAATCTGCCAACCATCCCGAGCGAAGTGGTTCAGGTCACAAGCGGAACGTTATCGCGATCATCCGCTCCGCTCTATCAATCGTATTCCGACCTTCTCGAGTGGGCAGACGACCTTCGCTCGCTGAAGGTCCGCGCCAACGCCGACACGCCGCGCGATGCGAGAATTGCCCGTAACTTCGGAGCGGAAGGCATCGGCCTTTGTCGCACTGAGCACATGTTCTTCGAGGGGGACAGGATCACCCCGATGCGGGAGATGATCGTTGCTCGCGACGAAGGTGGAAGGCGGCGCGCACTCGCGAAGCTGATGCCGATGCAGCGTTCCGACTTCGAGGGAATTTTCGAGGCGATGGACGGCCTGCCCGTCACGATCAGGCTGCTCGATCCGCCACTTCACGAGTTCCTGCCGCATGGAGGCGAAGAGAGCAAGCTTCTCGCGCGGACACTCGGGCTGCCGCGTGACGAGCTCGCCCGAATCGTCGAAGGTCTTCGTGAAAACAACCCGATGCTCGGCCATCGGGGCTGCAGGCTGGGAATCACATTTCCGGAAATCACCGAGATGCAGGGTCGCGCGATCTTCGAAGCGGCGGTTCGCGCGATGCGGCGCGGGATCGACGTTCAGCCGGAGATCATGGTCCCCCTGGTATCTACCGTGGCCGAGTTCGATAACCAGCGCGCCATTCTGGAGGACGCCGCCGACCAGGTCCTCGGGGCGATGGGCGAAACCGTTGACTACAAGATCGGCACGATGATCGAGCTGCCTCGGGCCGCGCTGACCGCTGATGAGATCGCCAAGACTGCCGAGTTCTTTTCGTTCGGAACAAATGACCTGACTCAGACCACGTTCGGGCTCAGCCGCGACGACGCCGGACGTTTTCTCCCTTCGTATGTCGAACGTGGTATCTTTGAAGACGATCCGTTTCAGGTTCTTGATACAAGGGGCGTCGGCCGGCTGATCAGAATTGCCGTCGAGGATGGCCGGCGCGTGAGGCCCGATATCAAGATCGGAATCTGCGGAGAGCATGGTGGTGAAACACGCTCGATAGCGTTCTGTAATGAAATGGGACTAGACTACGTCTCCTGTTCACCTTTTCGCGTACCAATAGCGAGACTTGCCGCAGCCCATGCCGCCATCAATGCGTCGTAACAATCTCGCGCGTGTACTTGATCTGACTCCGGCGCCGGCCCTCCCGCCAGCCGCCACCGATTTCGCCAAACCGCTGCGCATCGCTCTCGTCACCGAGTACTACTATCCGCACCTCGGTGGCATCTGCGAGCACGTCCATTTCTTTGCGCGCGAAGCACGCCGGCTCGGGCATCACGTGGATATCATCACGTCCAATCTCGAGGGCGCGGTCAACGAGCCCCATGTGATCCGGATCGGCCACAGCCAGCCAGTGTACTTCAATGGCTCGCAGGCACGGATGACTCTCGGATGGAATCTCAAGAAACAGCTGCGTGACGCCTTTCGGCGCGGAAAGTACGACATCGTTCACGTTCACTCGCCGCTCAGTCCATGGCTTCCGGTCATCGCCATCGACGCCGCTGACTGCCCGGTTGTGGGAACCTTCCACACGTATTTCGACAAGTCGAACCTGTATGGCCTCACTCGCAAATGGCTTCAAGGCAAACTCGACAGGATGGCGGCAGCGGTCGCAGTATCGCACTCGACGACGGTAGCTCTGAATCGCTACTTCGAGGCGAACTGGACCATCGTTCCGAACGGAATCGATCTCGACCTGTTCAATCCGCATGCTCCGCCGCCGCCAGGAATTCGCAAGGATGTGCCTGTTATTCTCTTTCTCGGACGATTTGATCCGCGCAACGGGCTGACGACGCTGATCGACTCGTTCAAGAAGATCAAGGGCACGAGCCGCGAGGCGCAACTGGTCGTCGTGGGTGACGGTCCACTCCGAAATCATTACTATCGAGCCGCCGAGGGCGATCCGGACATAACCTTCGTCGGCGCTGTGCTCGGCTCACGCCCGAGCTACTATGCCCACAGCTCGATGTATGCGTGTCCGACGACAAAAGCGTCGTTTGGTATTACGCTGCTCGAGTCGATGGCATGCGAAACGCCGGTAGTATGCTCCGACATTCTTGGCTTCAGGGATGTCGTCAAGCACGAGCGCGAGGCACTCATGTTTCCCTGTGGCGATGTAGACGCGCTGGCCGACGACCTGGTGAGGTTGACCGACGATGAAACCCTGCGTGCGCGCCTCGGCAAGACTGGCAGACAGCACGCCGTCGAATACGGCTGGCCCAATGTGACCGCCGCCATCCTCGACGTTTACATGGGTGTCCTCGGTCCCGCGAAAGTTCTCAGATGATTCTGCCCGCGGCGGTCGGCCTGACGCTCGCCGGCACTTTCGTTCACGGAGCGTTCCATCGAAACAGCAAGGTGTTCGGTCCAGTCCTCGGCCATCTCCCGACGCGCGAGCACGTTGTTGCGCTGACCTTTGACGACGGGCCGAATCCCGATGCCACGCCGAGAATTCTCGACACGCTCGGCGAGATGGGCGTCAGGGCAACTTTTTTCGTGCTCGGGCGGCACGCCGAGCGATGGCCGGAGATCGTGCATCGGACGGTGGCGGAAGGTCATCAACTCGGAAATCACGGCTACTTTCATCGAAAGCTTCATCTCAAGTCGCCGTTTTATGTGAAGCGCGATCTTGGCCTCGGCAAACGCGCGATCGAGCGGGCCGGCGCGTATTCGCCGCGTTTCTTTCGGGCTCCTCACGGCTTCAGGAGTCCGTGGGTGTCGGCAATTGCCGGCTCGATGGGCGAGCGTACGATTGGCTGGTCGCTTGGCGTATGGGACAGCGACCAACCCGGTGTCACGGCGATCGTTGACCGCACAATGGAAGGCGTCCGCCCTGGCTCGATTGTTCTGCTGCACGACGGTGACGGCTACAATGCCGATGGAAATCGTCTTCAGACGGCGGCCGCCCTGCCCCGGATCATCTCTGGTCTACGCGATCGCGGGTATGAATTCGTAACGTTGCCGTCCCGGTGAACAAGAGCGTTTCGCGCGCTCTTCGGTGGGCCCTCACGGCGGCGATTGTCGCGTTTCTCATCATCTTTGCACGCACGATCGACTGGACCGCCGCATGGACATCCATTCGAAGTGCGTCCCTGCCCCTCCTCGCCGCGGCGATTGGCGTGAACCTTCTCACGATCGTCATCAAGGCTGTGAGATGGTGGCTCTTTCTGAGGCCAGCGGGATCACCGTCGTTGCCGTTGGCCCTTCGCGCGACGATTGCCGGGGCCGGGCTCAACAACGTACTGGTCGCGAATGGAGGCGATGCGGCGCGCGTGGTTTTCGTATCGAGAGCGACCGATATTCCGAGTTCGACAGTTCTCGCGACGGTGGCTCTCGAGCGACTGTTCGATCCCGTAGGCTTCGTGATTCTGCTCGTGTTCGGTGTGATGGTGTTCTCGCTTCCGCCGTCACTCGAGAAGTGGCACCTCCCTGCAGAGATTGCGCTCGCCCTCATCGCGGTGCTGTTGACGTGGTTCGTATATGCATCGCGACACGTGAAGCCCGCGCATGTCCCGGAGAGACGGGAAACGCCGCGCAGCCTGGTCGGCCGAGTCAGGGTTTACCTGGTGGGCTTTGCCGCGAGCACGCGATCGCTGACCAGTGGCCCGCGCTTCGTCGGGGCGCTCGTCTTGTCGATGCTGTCATGGGCCGGCCAGTTCGCGACATTTCAATTGGCTGCTTCGGCGGCGCACGTGGCGATTCCTCCTGCAGGGAGTCTCGCTGCGCTGCTCGCGATAAATCTCGGTCTTCTCATTCGGGCGACCCCAGGCAACGTCGGATTCTTCCAGTTCGTGTTTGCGCTGGCCGTGGAACCGTTCGGAATTGCGAGAAATGACGCAATCGCGGTATCGCTGTTGATTCAGACGCTACAGATCATTCCTGTAACGCTGCTCGGCGTCGCACTCGCGCCGGAGTTCATCTTCACACGTAAGAAGAAAGGCGACGTGGCGGTCGCTGCGCCAATCAGTGCCGATCAGGTACTAACTACGGAAACAACGGACACGACTCAATACGCGGATCGAGCGGATTAGACGAATTTGGGACGGAAGAAAAAGAAGAAATCGAATTTCTACTCTAGCCTGGCTCATCTCCCCGAATCTCAGATCCGCTTTATCCGCTGGTCCGCGCTTCGCGGAGGAACGTGATGAATTCCGCGGGGTCCCGCGTCAGTCCGGAAAAGGTCTTCAGAGTCTTGCCGGTCGAATCGACAACCGCGTAGAGCGGAAGCGCGACCGTGCCGAATCGATCTTCCTGAAATTTCTGCTGCGCTTCGTAAATTGGTCCGTCGCCGTCGGTGTACATCCGGCTCAGGACAAACGCCGACATCTCCTTCGACACGTCCGCTCTCGCGAACATGTTCGCTTCCATCCAGCGGCAATTCGTGCAGGTGTAGCCGGTGAAATCGATAAACACCAGCCTCCGGGTCGCTGCTGCCTCCGTAAGGGCGCGGCGATGATCGTTTACAATCCAATGCAGTTGAGCCGGACTTGTTGACGAGCCGACGGATGCAGTAAAGGTCGATTGGTCTTTCGGCGGAAGAAATGCCTCGAGCTCGCCAAGTGGCATTCCTGCCAGACCTGACGCAAGCCAGAGAGCAATGCCGCCGACTGCGGCAACAGAGAGCCATGCGAGCGACCGGCCAACGGTCCGCGACCGGCTTCCGCGCAGCGTTGCGCGGACGAGATACACAACGGCAATCGCGCTTACCAACAACCAGACGAGAAGCGCGGTTCGTCGCGATATCAGACCCGTTTGCCAGACCAGATCGGCATTCGAGAAAAATTTGACTGCGGCAGCAATCTCGAAGAGCCCGGCGATTACCCGCAGGTCGCGCAGCCAGCCACCTGCCCGTGGGAGCGAAGTCGTCCATCTGGGCACGAGCGCCAGCAGGAAAAACGGCGTCGCGAACACGATGGAGAACACCGCCATGCCAACGAGCGGTCGCATCCAGTCGCCACGGGCAGCCGCAACGAGAAGGGGACCAATGAACGGCGCGGTGCACGTAAACGACGCAACCGTGAAGGCGAAGCCCATGAGCACGGAACCAGCCGCTTTTCCTGAGCGTCCACGCGCCGAGCTGTCAGCGCGATTGAGAAGCCGATTTCCGAACGGCAACGGAATCTCGTAGACGCCGAGCAGGCTCAGAGCAAACGCGACGAAAACAATTCCTATTGCAACGTTCACGTACGGGTTTGCCGCGAACCGCGCGAGACCTCCGGCGCCGACAAGAATGGCAAGCCCGAGCCCGAGTGCCGTGAAGGTCACGACGATTCCAGCAGCGAACAGAAGCGCGTGCCGCAGCACGTGAATTTTTGATTGGCCCGCGTCACCGTTGAAGTACGCGACGGTAATCGGGATCATCGGGAAAATGCACGGCGTCAACAGCGACAGCGCGCCGGTCACCGCGGCGAGCCAGATGAACGACGCGTTCACGTCTTGCCGGGCGGCAGACTCACGATCAGCGTCGTCGTCTTCGCTGGCAGGCAGAGTTTGTCACTGCACGCTTGCGAGCGAACCTTCACCTCGATCGGCTTGCCTGACTTCAGTGCTTCAGCCGAAACCTTAACCGGCACGTCGATCACGGGCGCGCCACTGTACGTCTCGGTCTCGATACCAAAATTTGGATCGAGCGCGCGCTGCGGAGTCGGCCCGACAATGGACGAGTCCAGCGACAACAACGACGACGGATCGACGTTTACCGATAGCGGCGTCGGTCCCCCGCCCTTTTGCGTCAGGGAATAGACATGCCAGCCATTCTCGATCGTTGCGCCAACCTGAAGATTGACGAGCACGCTTCCGTCGGGCGTTGGTGTTTGCCGCGATACCGATGCAACCCACGTCACTGGTTGCGGTCCGTTCGCTCGCGGGGGCTCGGCGCGTGAGCAAGCGCCCGTGAACGCTGCAACGATGACAATTACTGCATTCTTCTGCATGACTCGAAATATATCGTTGGGGTGGTGCTCACAAGACGGCTGCCTCTTCGTAAGCACGCACCGTCACTGCGCCGACATCCATCTCGCGATACCGTTCAGCCTGGCGCAACCCCAGCGCTCGTAACCTCGCTCTCTCCGGTTCACTCGAATAGAGAGCGAGAAGCTTTTCCGCTATGTCGGCGACACTCTCCGGATCCACGTAAATCGCGGCGTCGCCGCAGACTTCCGGGAGTGAGGTCACGCGCGACGTCAGAACCGGCGCGCCACATCCCATGGCCTCGATTGGGGGGTACCCGAAGCCCTCGAATAGCGACGGATAGGCGAACACCTGCGCTCCGCTGAGCAGCGTTGGCAGGTCGGCGTCCGGCAAATAATCGGTAAAGATGAGGTCGCTCGAGTACGCGCTCTGCCGCCCTGCGGCAAAGATCGGGTCGTACATCCATGCCTTGCGTCCGACAATGACAAGCTTTGGCGTGAACCGCGGGTTGTCACGCCGCAGAGTGGTCCAGGCTTCGATCAGTCGGTCGAGATTCTTTCGCGGCTGAAGGTTTCCGAGAGCGAGAACATACGGGCCATGAATGCCGAATCGCGCGCGAACAGCGGCGATCTCGGCGACACTGCCCGGACGAAATGACGGACGCAGTCTCAAGTGGCTGAAGCTGACCTTTCCGGGATCTACTCCGAGTGTGTCGATGATATCGCGCCTCGAGCTCTCACTGATTGTAAGGATCCGCTTCGCCCGTCGCGCCGTCCAGGGAATTGTGAGACGGAATCGCAATGCCTCTGTCCGCGAATACCACTCGGGATGGTGCGCGAATGAAAGATCGTGAATGCTCACGACGATTCGTGGCGCAACGACGGGTGCTACATACTGGACGTGAACCACGTCTACCCGGTCTGACCGGCACAACGCCGGGAGCTGGTAGCCAAGGCGGATGATGGGATTCGAGTGACCGATGAGACGAATCGCGGCAGCCGACGGGCAGACGACGCGCGCGCGTTGTGCAGCCTCCTCATCGGTGACATACACGAAATACTCGTGGTCGTTGCGCTCGTGGAGCGCAGCAAGGACGTCGAGAATGTAGGTCTCGTTTCCGCCAAGCTTCGATCCAAGAGCATGGGCATCGATCGCAACCCGGAGTGGCCGAGGCAGCATCAGCAGGAAATTGGGTTGTTTCTGAAGGCAATCAGAAAGCGGTGTCCGTTCGGACACCGCGAAGGCTAATCATAACTGAAATATAGAATCGCGCTCGCCCTCGCTTTGCTCATGTCTTCCGCCATCCCACCGATTACATCTTCAAGCTGGAGAAGTCGAAATGAAACTTCGCCTTCTCGGTACAATCGAAACATGAGCGCCACGAGAAGACGCGGAAGATGTTCGAGAAGTCATCCGTCCACGCCGCTACTTCGGTGCGGGTTCGGAGAGTTGTCCACCGAGAGTCTTTGGCAAGTTCGCCGAGATCCGGCTCGAACGGAGATAGTTCCAGCTCCATTGTGACGATTCGTGTGCAGTCCGCTCGGTCGTCAGGCGTTTTCGTGTCAGTGTTTTCGTGTCAGTTGCTCCTCCACGGGTTAGCGGCTATGATAGGCCGTTCGGTAGACCCTGGGCGGAAGGATAGTCGCAGATGTATTATTGCTTCTCACGCAGATGTGGTATAGCTATACTGCTGTACGACAGAGCAGCAGGCGACACTTGTGCCCGTTAGGTTCCGGCTTCGTGAGCTTCTCGAGGAAGCCGGAATAAGCCAGAGCGATGCCGCGCGTCAGTCGGGGTTGTCGTTCGCGACGATCAATCGGCTTTGCACGAACGCAACGCGGCAGGTCCACCTCGATGTACTCGAACAACTCGCCAAGCTGTTGAAGATCGTGCCCGGTGACCTCCTTGAACTGGAACCAAAGAGGCGAAAATGAAAGCCAGATTACGTGCCGTGATCGCGCTTGTTATCGTCTCCGCGCTTTCGTCCGCTCCGTTAGCCGCAGCGGCGCAACGAAAAGCCGTAGGGGTCCAGCGAACCTCGCATGGCCGGATCGCGCGGAGCGGCAAGGCTAAGACCGAGTTCCGAAAGCGAACCAGTTATCCTCACGGCCGACCAGGATATGTCATCGATCATATCCAACCATTGTCAAAGGGTGGATCCGATACGCCGGGCAACATGCAGTGGCAGACGCGAGAGGAAGGCAGGGCGAAGGATCACATCGAGCGCGGCGGATCGACCAGGAAGCGGTCTCCAAGGCCTCCCACCTATCGCGTCCGCGCATACCGGCCCCATCCGCACTCGTCGCGCGCCAGGGCTACTCGGACCCGGTCATACCGGTCACACTCATCGCCCAGGTCTTCGCGCTCGTATTCCAGCAGTCGTTCCCGGAGCCGGCACAAGTAGCGACTGTCCGGCACTCTATGGTCGTGATCGAAACCGACGATAATCGTAATGCCGCAGTCGGCGCGCATCATCTACCTGAAGAGGACAAATCGAAATGATCGCCATGTGGCCATTATCGCAGTGTGGACGGCGGGTTTCGCAGCCTTGAATTACCGCGCAGTCCGCCAATGGCGAGACTCGTGGGTTGCCCCTATGAATCGTCGACCTTACCGAACTTTCGTAGCGTGAATAAGTCCAAGGGCACCCAGTTACGTGGATGCCCTTGGACTGTTTTGTACATCAAAAATGTGGAGGCGCGGGGATTCGAACCCCGGTCCGAGACTAGATTCACTACAGCGTCTACGTGCGTATCCCACCGATTGAGGTCTCCATACGCTGGCCAGTGGGCGGCCCACGGATGAACAAGCCTCCTAAATTTTCGCCGAACGCCCGAAGGCGAAACGCTCAGCTATCCCGAATTTGCGATACCCCTAAAGACGCCTCAGGCGAGCTTCTCTAAAGGCAGGTGCAGCAACTGCTAAAAGCAGTTACGCAGCCAGGGCCAAGTTGTTGTTGGCAGTTGAAAATA
>JBBSFT010000015.1:0-34384 GCA_038254845.1 Gemmatimonadales bacterium
TCTTCCGCCAGACTCTTCTGACTCTCCCAGATCGGGAGATTCTCCCAATAGTTCACGAACGCCTCGACTCCTTCGGTCTCGATCATGCGGGCGAGCGCATCGTCCGACTCACGTCGAACCTCCCTCTGACGTGAATCCGCAATTCCGCCCGACGTTCCTTCGAGAACCAGCGCGGCGACGCGCTCGGGATGCTCGAGTGCAAATCGAAGCGCTGTTCGTCCGCCGAGGGAGTAGCCAATGATGGCAGCTTTGTCGATGCCGAGCACCTCGAGAACGTGCGCGAGATCATTCGCTGTCTGCGACAGCGCGAACCGCACCGAATTTTCGGGCGAGCTCGACAGGCCGTGCCCCGGCAAGTCGATCCCGATGCAGGAATATCTATTCTCGAGCCGGCCCACGAGGTCTGTCCACGTTGCCGCCAATCCGGTGAAGCCGTGCAGGAATAGAATCGGCGGCCCCGTTCCGGAACGAGTCACATGAAGTGTCAGGCCATCGCCCACATCGACGTTGAAACCGGCGACCCGCCCCGACAGCATTTCGCTCACGCCGTCTCGAGCGCTCTCGCTACCTCGGCCCATGCGTCGCGATGAAGAGTCACATTGGTCGTGCGATCGGTGCGAACTTCGACAATGTGGAGGCCCTGACCGCCGATCCCAGCGATCAGGCCGGCGCGCAGCTCGGCGATCGACTTCGCGAGGACATAATCGGCCCCGTAAAGTGTTGCGGCCGCGGCAAAGTCCAACCCATGGGGAGTTCCAAACAACTCCTCGAATCGCGATTCATTGCCCGCTTGCTGCAAGAATGAGAAAATTCCTCCTCCGTCGTTGTTGATCACCACGATCGTCGCGTCGAGGCCGTGTCTCTTTGCGGCAAGAAGGCCGTTCATGTCGTGATAGAACGCGATATCACCGATGACGAGGACGAGCGCGCCACCCGACTTCTCGCGCGTCGCTGCAACTCCGAGAGCGGTCGAGACCACGCCATCAATTCCGTTTGCGCCTCGATTGGCGAACGTTCGCAACGAGCGTCCATCACCCGGCGAAAACGAATCAAGATCACGCACCGGCATGCTGCTGCTCACGAACAGCGTCGCGTTGTCGGGCAGCAGCTGCACCGCTTCGGCGAGCACCGCTCCCTCGAATATTTCTTGCCGGGACGACGCGTAGTCGGCGAGGGAACTTCCCGCTCGGCGATCCGCTGCCCTCCATTCATCGAGCCACGCGCGATTGGAGTGCCGCTCACTTCGCTCCGAACATTCGTTAACACTTATTACAAGCATTCGCGGATCCGCATGAATGACCTCGGCCGCAGTGAGAAGCGGATCGGGCCAGTGCGCCGGATCGACGACGATGTGCCGCGCCTCGCCGTGTCGCTGCAGGTATTGCAGGAGTGTCTTCGATGTTGGCGGTGCGCCAATGCGCACCACCAGATCTGGCGCTAGTCGCGTCGCCGCCGGCTCGCTTCGCAGGAACGCGTCATACCGGTCGATAACCGCTGACCGATCGTGCTTTCCCCATCTCAGTTGCGACAGAGGATCGGCGAGAAGTGGCGCTCCGATCGTGACGGACAGCGCGCCAAGCGACTCGGCGAGCAATGGATCGTATTGCGGGCCGCAGACAATCAGCGGCCTCGCAGCGACAGCAAGCTCGCGCGCAAGCCGCGCCGCGATCGCGGGCTCGACACCGAGAGTCGGCTCGTAGACGGCAACCCACGGCGCTCCATTCGGACGGCCATGCCAGGCAAGTGCGTCATCAACAGATATGCCGGCGGGCGCATCAACTGGAATCGGAACGAGCGGCTCCCGAAATGGAAAGTTGAGATGAACCGGTCCCGACGGAACTGCTGCCGCTGCTGCATGCGCTCGCCCCGCAAGCGTGCGGACGTACCGCAACAGATCCGGAGCAATATCAGGTAGCGCCACGTCCACGAACCACTTCACGTGATGTCCGTAAAGCCTGGTTTGGTCGATGGTCTGCGCCGCATCGACATCACGCAGCTCGGGTGGCCTGTCGGCCGTCAGCACAAGAAGCGGCACACCGGCCCGGTTCGCCTCGACAACACTCGGAAGGAAATTCGCGGCAGCCGTTCCCGAAGTGCATAGAAGTGCAACTGGTTCGCCGAGCGCGCGTGCCATGCCGAGGGCGAAGAATCCGGCAGACCGCTCGTCGAGATGCATCCATATCTTGAGGCGAGGGTGTGCCGCAATCGTCAGGGCGAGCGGTGCCGAGCGCGAGCCCGGCGCGATGCAGACATGGCGAAGACCGGCGCGCGCGAGTTCATCGACAAACGCGCCGATGTAGACGAAAGCCGCGCGATCGGGCGACGTCACGGCTGAGCGGCCGATGACAGACCGCCGAGCGCGAGCTCCATTGGTCTCAGCTTGAGAAGTGACTCGTCGAACTCTTCCTCCGGCAGGGAATCCGCGACGATACCGCAACCAGCGAAGAGCGTTGCAGTATTCCCGGAGATGACCGCCGATCGCAGCGCCACGGCGAATTCCCCTCTGTCCGACTGAAGCCAGCCAATCGGGCCAGCATACCACCCGCGGTCGAGCCGCTCATGTTTCCTGATGAACTCAAGGGCCTCGTCGCGCGGCTCCCCGCCAACCGCTGGACTCGGGTGAAGTCGCTTCAGCACGTCGAGAAGCGAATAACCTGCGCGGAGACGGCCCCGCACTGCCGTGTGCAGATGATGAACATCCTTCAGCGTCAATATCGACGGATCATCTTCGGCTTCCACGTCATCGCAGAGCGGCGCCAGGTCGGACAGGAGGGCGTTCCGCACGATCTCGTGTTCTCGCCTGTCTTTTTCGCTCGCGCGAAGAGTCAGAGCCAACTCCATGTCATCGTCGTCCGACCCGCCGCGACGAATCGATCCGGCGAGGCTGCTCGCTTCGATTGTGCCGCGCTCCAGACGGACGAGACGTTCGGGGGTGGCTCCCACGAACGCGCTGTGGCGATGCCAGAATCCAAAGACATAGGAAGTCGGATTCATTGTGCGCAGGCGCTGGACTGTGGCCGTGACATCGAGATCGTTGGGCGCTGCTGCTCGCTCTTCCCGCGCGAGTACCACCTTGTCGATCGTTCCATGCTGGATCTCGGACACCGCTTCCGAAACCATCTCACGCCATTCTTGCGGAGGGATCGTGTCGAAGTAGTGCAACGCCTCTCGATTAGTCGCATCGGGTGCGGTTTCGCCCGTTGCAATTGCCTCGATCTTTCTGACACACGCGAGCAGGTCATCGCTCTCGCAGGCAGTCGGTGCGTCAGCGGTCACGAGAACGTTAAGTGTCACCACTCGTTCGGTCCCAGCCCTGGCCAGTTGAATTCGCGGCAGGAAAAACAACGCGGGCGGGAAATCTCGCCAGGTTGACGTCCGGGGGCGTTCTGGATCGAACGAGAATCCACCCATCAGCGCGGGCTCTGCGCCGCGTGCTCCTTCCGACGAGTCGTCACGCAGCGCCTCGCGCATCAACTCCTTCCAGCCGCGATCGATATCGTCGAATCGCGCGCCCGCCGCAGGAGCCAGCACTGATGCGGCCCCGAACCCGGCGAGCTCGAACTGCCCGCTCACGTGACTCCAGTACATCCGCATCGCTGACGGAGCGTCTGCGTCATCCGGCACACCGGCGGCTAATGTGTTCAACGCGTCAAGCAGGTCAACGTCATCCAGGCGTTGTGACACACTGACAAGCGTGGCGCGCCCCGTCTCGCGCGATCGTTCCACCGCCAGCTCGACGAGTGCCGAAAGCCGTTCTTGCATTCCATTGATTGATGGCGCGCTCATGGAGGAAAGATATCCCCGCGCGTCAGTGCGCTTTTGGGAAAAGACGGGGATCAGCCAGCGCGGCACAGCGGGTTGCCGGTTCAAGAACATTTCTTCTGGAACGTTGTTTATGGTTTCACCCCGTTGGCCACCACCGACAACCAAGGGCCGCTTCTTGACACAGCAAGAAAATTGTGCGTATTGGCGGGGCAGATTCTTCGGAACCGAACGACGAATCTGCCAAACCGCCTACCCGATCGCCAATGCATGCATCAGAAGAACTCGGTAGCGAGCTATCAGGTAGCCCGCTATGGAATGCCGACCTGTCGCCAACGCCGTTGTCCCGGCGCACATGGTCCACTTACAACATTGCCGCGCTGTGGATCGGGATGGCTGTCGTCATCACGACGTACACTCTTGCGTCTGGACTCATGCAGCAGGGCATGAACTGGTATCAAGCCCTTGGCACCATCCTTTTCGGCAACATGATCGTGCTCCTGCCGATGATACTCAATGCCCACGCCGGGACCAAGTATGGTATCTCGTTTCCGGTGTTGTGCCGGGCGAGCTTTGGGGTGAGAGGCGCCAACGTTGCTGCAATTCTCCGCGCGATTGTCGCGTGCGGCTGGTTCGGCATTCAGACATGGATCGGCGGACTCGCTCTCGACGCCCTCCTGAAGGCAGCGTGGTCGGGTTGGGCGAACGTCGGCGCTTCGACCGCGATCTCGTTCGGCATCTTCTGGCTCATCGAGGTCTACATCATTCTGAAGGGAACCGAAGGCATCAAGATTCTCGAGAGCTGGTCGGCACCCCTCCTTCTTGGCGGCGGCCTCGCTTTGCTTTTCTGGGCGACTCGCCACGGCGGTGGATTGACGAACATTCTCACCCAATCGGCGCGGCTTCAACGGGGATCGACCCCGTTCTGGACTCTCTTCCCCGCTGCACTCACAGCGAATGTCGGTTACTGGGCCACGCTTTCCCTCAACATTCCGGATTTCACCCGGTACGCGAAAAACCAGCGGTCGCAGGCCCTCGGGCAGGCATTCGGTCTGCCTGGAACGATGGTACTGTTCGCATTCATCGGGGTTGCCGTCACCGGTGCGACAATTGTCATTTTCGGCAAGGCAATCTGGGACCCCGTCGAGCTCATCAGCAGGATTGGCTCGCCAACCGTGATCATCGCTGGTGCGCTTATCATTCTCGCGGCGCAACTCACGACCAATATGGCCGCCAATGTCGTCTCGCCAGCGAACGACTTTTCCAACCTGAGCCCGCGGCGCATCAGCTATGTAACTGGTGGTCTGATGACCGCCGTGATCGGGATATTGATGATGCCGTGGAAGCTCTACTCCGACGCGTCTGCCTACATCTTCACCTGGCTCCTCGGCTATTCGAGCCTGATGGGCGCGATCGGCGGAATTCTGATCGCCGACTATTGGGTGGTGAAGCGTCAGCAGCTCGACCTTCGCGATCTGTTCGCGCTGAAGGGACGGTATACATACGATAATGGTGTAAACTGGCGCGCGATCTCCGCATTGGTCCTGGCCGTCTTGCCGGTCGTGCCGGGGTTTCTCCACGCGGCAACGACGCCGGGCGGGCAGGTCGCGAACCCTGGAATTCTCGACCGGCTGTACACTTATGCGTGGTTCGTGACCTTCGCGCTCAGCTTCGGGTTCTACCTTATCTTGATGCGCGGGGCCGCTCGCGATTCCGGCCCTGCGCCGTCGCTCGCGCCGATAACCAACACTTGATAAAGGGAAACACAGGAATGTCAAAAGTCGTTAAATGCGGCCTCATTCAAGCGACCCACGCGTGCAAGACGAGTGAATCTCTCGACACGATTCGGGAAGCGAATATCGCGAAGCATGTTCCGATCATCGAACAGGCGGCGAGCGAAGGAGTGCAGATCATCTGCATGCAGGAAATCTTCACCGGTCCGTATTTCTGTGCGGAGCAGACAACGCGCTGGTACGATTCGACGGAGAAGATTCCTGACGGGCCAACGACGAAATTGATGCAGGAGCTCGCGAAAAAGCACAGCATGGTGATCGTCGTGCCGATCTACGAGGAAGAATCGCCGGGGGTTTATTACAACACCGCCGCCGTGATCGACGCCGACGGTACTTACCTCGGTAAATACCGCAAGAATCACATTCCGCACGTCGCGCCCGGCTTCTGGGAAAAGTTCTACTTCAAGCCCGGCAACCTCGGCTATCCCGTCTTCAAGACTGCGTACGCCGATGTTGGTGTTTACATCTGCTACGATCGCCATTTCCCGGAAGGTGCGCGCGAGCTCGGTCTCAATGGCGCGGAGATCGTGTTCAATCCATCAGCAACCGTTGCCGGATTGTCCGAATACCTGTGGAAGCTCGAGCAGCCGGCCCACGCGGTGGCAAATGCATATTTCGTCGGCGCGATCAACCGTGTCGGTCACGAGCAACCATGGGACATCGGCGAATTTTACGGGCAGAGCTACTTCTGCGATCCGCGCGGCCAGTTCCTCGCAACCGCGAGCCGGGACAAGACTGAGCTGGTCACCGCCGAGCTGGACTTCGACAAGATTCGCGAAGTGCGCAACACGTGGCAGTTCTATCGCGATCGGCGGCCCGAGACGTACGGCGGGTTGGTCGCACTGTGAGTAGTCGCGATAGCCTCGGCGACTTCGACACGTATCAGGAGCTCGCGTTGCGCACCGCATCGGCCGAGAGTCTCGCGGACTCTCGCACCATGCTCAACAGCGCGGCTCTCGGACTATCAGGTGAATCGGGCGAGATCGCCGATCACGTGAAGAAGGTCATGTTTCACGGTCACCCGCTCGACGACGCAACCCGCGACAAGATTGCGAAGGAGCTCGGTGACATCCTGTGGTATTGTGCGATGGGCGCGCGCGGTATCGGCATTGGCCTCGGCGACATCGCAACGATGAATGTCGAGAAGCTGAAGAAACGCTACCCCGCGGGATTCTCCACCGAAAACAGCCTCAACCGTCCGCACGGCTGATCGCACGGCGTCGCCGGCGCCGGAGTCATCGGGGGGATAAGCCCATGGCAGCTACCGCGTCTTCATGAGTTGATATGTACATCCGGCCTTCGATCGTGGTCTTGCTCCAGAGGAGAGGCCACTGCCATGCCGGCACCGACACAGCAACAAAGCTCGCGCCGGGAAGTGTTCCGCATCCCGACGTGGCCGTGACGACAATGACGCCCGGCGTTGTCTCGACTTTTCGTTTCGCATCGGCACACCGCATGTCCCGCACATCGCGATCAGCATTCCGTTGGTGGCCGAGCCTAGACCTTTGAGGTGACTCGCCCACCCTTCCCCGCTCGACGCCGGATGAGGAGTCGCGGCGATCAGATAGTGCGGACCCGGGAGTTTGCCGATTCGGTCGATCAGCTCGGCGTTGAGATGTTCCGGCGTTGATGCTGATAAAGAACTGTCCGCGCCTCCATTGATGTCGCCATGAGAAGAATCGCGCAGACGATCAGGCACGAGATGCGGGACGATCTGTTCTTGCCGCTCCGGCGTCGCTCATGCGCGCACCTTTTGCGCGGCGTGGCCGGCTAACGCATGGGTAAGACGCATGACCGACGTTCGCGCCAGAGCGGCCGCCCGGTAACAATGGGAGAATGACAGACAGCGCGACCGACGGGGGGCATCTCGCTGAACGCACTGAGCGTAGGCCTGAATGGGGTGTGTTTGACGGGTATTCACCACATGGACGACCGTCGGCACGGTGGTGCAACGCTGGTCGACCTCTCAGATCTTTCCTACGAACTCCCGCGCGGCATTGACCACCATATGCCGAACCTCGTCGATCGTGCCCGGAATCAACGCCCCAGACGCGCGCGCGTGCCCGCCTCCGCCAAACTGCCGCGCGAACTCGTTCACGTTCACGTCACCAGTGCTCCGAAACGACACCTTGATCTTGCCGTGGCCGAGATCTCTGAAGAAAATCGCCATGCGCGTCCCGCCGACAGAGCGGGGATGCTCGGCCAATCCCTCGAGGTCCTCCGACTTGAGGCCGTACTCCTCGGCCGCGCCTGCCGCGACGGAGATCCACGAGATTCCGTACGCCGGATCGACCTCGAGAGTCGCGAGCGCATCGCGCAACAGATGCAATCTGCCGATCGGATGCGACGCATAAAGCCGACGGTACATCTCTTCAGGCTCGACCCCCGCCGCCAGCAGCTGCGACGCGACAGCGAGACATCGAGCTGTCGTATTGGCAAAGCGGAACCCGCCGGTGTCCGTCAGAATCGCGACGTAGAGCGCGACGGCAACCTTCGGTGTCACCTCTGCGCCGAGAACGACCGCGAGATCGTAGATGAGCTCACCTGTCGCGCACGCGGTCGTATCGGCAAGCATCTGATCGCTCGGTGGCTCGTCGCTCGGAATGTGGTGATCGATTACGACTTTGGGGATCTTTAACGCGCGAACCGTATCAGCCAGCGATCCAAGTCGCTTGACATCGCTGATGTCGAGAACGACAAGCAGATCGGCTTTCTTCAGTGCCGCAGAGCCTTCTGCCGTTGCATCGACGATGTCGCCGTCGAGCAGAAACTGATAGGTCTCGGGCCACGGCGTGGGATTCACGATTTTGACCGTCATCCCCCTCGCGGTCAGGATTCGCGCGAGCGCTACTTCAGATCCGCAGCCGTCGCCATCCGAGTTGATGTGGGTCGAGATTGCAACAGAGCGCCCCGCACGGAACTCCCGCGCGAGACGCTCGATCGCTTCCCTTCGGTCGTTCGATACTGTTAGAAGATCAACCACCCGCTACCGTGTTTCCGCCAATCCGCGAGTGCGACTTTCCGTAGACGAAATAGATCAGGAGGCCGATCGCGAGCCAGACAATCAGGCGAATCCACGTATCGCCCGGGAGGCTGTACATCATGTAGCCGCAGATCGCGATCGCGAGCAGCGGAACGAGCGGAACAAGCGGCGTCTTGAACGGTCGCGGCAGCTCGGGACTGCTGTTGCGAAGCACCATGATTCCGGCGGACACAATCACAAACGCCAGCAGCGTGCCGATGGACACGAGCTCACCGAGCAGATTGATCGGGAACAGTCCGGCGACAACGGCGCACACCGCGCCGGTGAGGATCGTCGTGATGTACGGTGTCTGAAACTTCGGATGCACCTTGCCGAAGACCGGAGGCAGCAGGCCGTCTCGCGACATCGAGAAGAAGATTCGCGGCTGAGCCATCAACATCACGAGCACGACCGATGCGAGACCAGCGATTGCGCCGATGTTGACGATCGGCCTGAGCCACGCGAGAGCCGGACCGGCTCCTTCAATCGCCACGAACACAGGGTGTGGCACGTTGAGATTCTTGTAGCTGGTCAGTCCCGTCATGACGAGCGACATCAGGATGTAGAGCACCGTGCATATCGCAAGCGACCCGAGAATACCGATCGGCATGTCGCGCTGGGGATTCTTGGCCTCCTGCGCCGCCGTCGAGACGGCATCGAACCCGATGTACGCGAAAAAGATGACCGCCGAGCCACGGACGATTCCCGTCCAGCCAAACTGCCCGAATGTTCCTGTGTTGGCGGGAACGAATGGATGCCAGTTGTCGGAGTTCACATACATGAATCCGAATCCGATCACGAGCAGAACGATGGCGAGCTTGATGATGACAATGAAGTTGTTGAACCGCGCCGACTCCTTGATGCCGATGACGAGGAGGGTAGTCATGAGTCCGACGAGAATCATCGCGGGAAGATTGATGACCCCGTGCGTTAACGCATACTTGCTCGTGTCGCAGGCAACGCCGACAACCTTGATCACTTCGTTAGTCGTCTGGTCGTAACAGATTTGCGAGGCGACGAGGTTGTGCGTGCCGACCACATCGAGCGGAGCGCCGGTGAATTGAACGGGAATCCGGAATCCCAGCTCGTTCATGAACGCCGAGAAATAGCCGGACCAGCCGACTGCAACCGTCGCCGCGCCGAAGAGATACTCGAGAATGAGATCCCATCCGATGATCCACGCAATCAGCTCGCCGAGCGTCGCGTAGCCGTAGGTGTACGCACTGCCCGCAATGGGTATCATCGAGGCGAATTCGGCGTAACAAAGACCGGCGAACAGACAGCCGAGTCCAGCGAGAATGAACGAGTAGACGATGGCGGGGCCGGCGTATTGCGCGGCGGCCGTACCCGTCAGCACGAAGATTCCGGCGCCGATGATCGCACCGATGCCAAGGGTCGTGAGACTGAGCGCGCCGAGGACGCGTTTCAGCTGATGCGCGCCGTCCTCGCCGGCTGCCTCGGCCTGCAGCACCGCGATGCTTTTCTTTGACCAAATACCCATTCGAGTTTCTCCGGAACGCCGGGGTAAGTGAATCGACTACGGGCCGACAGGACGTAGCGGCCTGTCGGGCAGCGGCAAAACGAATTCTACAGCGGGAAAGCCGGGGGAAGTTGTGGCGTGCCTACAAGTGTTGTCAAGGAAAGAACAACATCCTCACACTGAGTAGTTTGGCGCCTCGCGAGTGATCACGACGTCGTGCGGATGCGATTCCCTCAAACCGGCAGCCGTGATGCGCAGAAACTCCGCGTCGTGCCTGAGCTCATCGATGTTTGCGCAGCCAACGTAACCCATTCCGGCGCGCAGCCCCCCAACCATCTGGAAGATCACGTCGCTCACCGGGCCTTTGTACGGCACGCGTCCTTCAATGCCTTCAGGCACAAGCTTCTTCGGTGACAGCTCCCCTTCCTGAAAGTATCTGTCGGCGCTGCCGTCCTGCATCGCAGCCATGCTGCCCATGCCGCGAATCGTCTTGAAGCGGCGGCCCTCGAGAAGGATCGACTCGCCCGGACTCTCCTCTGTCCCCGCGAGCATCGATCCCATCATCACGCTCGATGCGCCGGCCGCAATGGCTTTCACGATGTCGCCGGAATACTTGATACCACCGTCGGCAATGACGGGAATGTCGCCCGCGCCTTCGACCGCATCGAAGACGGCGGTGAGCTGAGGAACGCCAACGCCGGTGACGACGCGCGTCGTGCAGATGGAGCCCGGGCCCACACCAACTTTCACCGCATCAACGCCGCGCTCGACGAGTGCGGCAGCGCCAGCGCGCGTGGCAATGTTTCCCGCGATGAGCTGCACGTCCGGAAAGGCCTCACGCGCCTCAGCCGTTGCCTTGAGAACGCCTTCGCTGTGTCCATGCGCGGTGTCGATGACGAGCACATCGACGCCAGCGTCGACGAGCGCATGCGCCCGCTCGCGGAAGTTGGCCGCGCCAATTGCCGCAGCGACCATGAGCCGGCCGTGCTCGTCCTTGTTGGCATTCGGAAAATCGCGGCGCTGGTGAATGTCACGCACCGTGATCAGTCCGCGCAGGACGCCTTTGTCATCGACAACGGGAAGTTTCTCGATGCGGTGTTTGCCGAGAATCCGCTCGGCTTCTTCAAGCGTGGTGCCGACGGGAGCGGTAACAAGACCCTGGGATGTCATCGCTTCGCCGAGGCGCTGGTTGAGGTTGCGCTCGAACTGGAGATCGCGATTGGTGATGATGCCGACGAGATGACCGTCGCGGTTGACGACTGGAACACCGGAAATCCGGAATCGCTTCATGAGGGCAACCGCTTCGCTCAGTGTCGCGTCTGGCGAGAGCGTGATCGGGTTGAGAATGATTCCCGACTCCGAGCGTTTGACTCGGTCCACTTCAGCGGCCTGGCGATCGATCGACATGTTCTTATGGATCACGCCAATACCGCCGGAGCGGGCCATGGCCATCGCCATCTCGGACTCAGTCACCGTGTCCATCGCCGCCGAGGCGAACGGAATGTTCAGGGTAATCTTTCGGGTGAATCTCGACTTGGTGAGAACGTCTTTCGGATGGATGATCGAGTGGCGCGGGCTGAGCAGCACGTCGTCAAAGGTGAGGACGACGTCTTCGCGCACACGGCTCGATCCATTTCGGTTAACTGATGGGCTGCTGAAACGCGAAAGCCCGCTTCCGGTTTCGGCCGGTTGAGCGGGCTTTTCTGATGCTGGTCGAGTTGTGGTTGCCATAGCTGAATGTAGGCGAACGCGCAGATGTCGTCCAGATGCTTTCGTCCTCGTCAAGTCAAAAGCCTTTCCCGGACCTAGAGGCGCCCGATAGTCCTCAACCGCCGACGCATGCGCCGCGGAAGAAAGAATGCACACGCCGCGAGAATCTTCTCGAGATTGAGATCGGTCAGCTCGGCCGGATCACCAACCCAGTAGTCGTGGAGGACGGTTCTCCCCGCGTTGGAGATCAGCCGTTGAAGCGCGAGAATGAGCAGGAACACGTCATCGACTTCGCCGACGAACGGGATGAAATCCGGGATGATATCGACAGGCAGCAGGATGTACGCAATTGCTCCCGCGACGACAAGCTTGTCAACGGCGTTCACTCTCGAGTCAGTCACGAGACCGTAGAGCAAACGGAGGAAGTTGGGGAGCTCAGAGATCGTCCCCATCACCGTTCGCTTGGCGCCGGTGCGGGGAGCACTGTCCACCTTCACATCTGCCGGCAGGCGGCGGGTGCGTCTTCCTGTGGCGGATGTCGTTCGCTTCTTGGCGGTCGTCACTTGGCTTCGTCTCCAGGAGTATGCGGTAACTGGCTTCCCAACTCATGAGGTCCGCCCCGCGGAGGCGGAGCGGGCTGAACTGGTACCTGCGGTCCCTCGGCGCTTCCTGTAGCCGCGCCCATGATTCCCGTTGCAACAGACTTGCCAGCCGCCGCGACCTCGTTAATTGCCCCGACTGCGCGGTTCATGATACTCATCGTGCCCGAGATCGCGTTCGCTGAAACTTTCCCGGCTCTCAGCGTGCTCTCAACGCCCTCGGCAAAGCGTGTCAGCGGATTCGGCGCAGGCGCGTTGCGAGGTGCGTACTTCGAATCGAGAAACTCGATGTAGTCGAGAACCTGGTCGAGCTTGTCATCCGGCATCAGGTCGAGCTTGCGCAACAGCCGGTCGCGCAGAATGTCGTTCATTGTGTTTCCTCAGCCGCGCCAGCGGGCGCGCTTTCCACGAGCATCGATGTGCACATAAGTAGTACGCGTATGGCCGCTCGTGTAAATACCAAGGCCGCCAACGAGGTCGGGATGCTTGAGCTCAACGATTTCCACGGCAAGTCCGACCATTCGGCTGTCCATCGCCGTGTACTTGCCGTCGCCGTCGGCGTCGATGGCGACATCGGCGGCGTCACCGTACTGGTGCTGGCTATCGCGTGCCGCGCGCGCAATCTGCCGATTGTGGTCCGGCGCCCTGAACCCCGAGTGCACGTCGAGCGCAAGGTGAACATCATCCGACGTTCCCCCGTGCCAGCGCGACAGCTCCGAGATCACCAACTCGAGCTTGTCGAGGAGTCGAGGGCTGACCGCGGCGTACCGGGGCCAGCTGTCCTGGGCGTCGTGATTGAGAAAATCCCCCACCTTGAGATGCTTGCTGATCGGAAGGTTGACGTCACTCTGGGTGATCTCGAGAAACCCGCTCGGTGGCTCCTGTCCGCCCGTAATGCTTTCGGCCAGGTACGTGCCGATCCGATAGCCGTTGAGCATCGCCCCCTCTTTTTCCTTGAACGGAACGAGCACCGCGACGGTTAGACCGTCGACGATCCGCCGCCGGTCGCCGCGAACTAACGCCAGGCGATAAAAGCCGGGTTTGGTGGGTGCCTGAACCTGCGCGCCAACGAGCGGCCGCGCGCCCTGCGGGGTCCCGGGAGCTCCGTTCCTGACCCAGACATACGCCAGCCCGGTGGGGTCGCCGTGGACATCGAGAGGATATTCTACGCTCTGGCCCGGCAGGGCGAACTTCAGGAGAACGCCCCCACTCTCCCCGAAGGCGCTCGCGGATGGGGCCGCGAACGGCAGCGCGCGCGAAAGAAAGGTCCCAAACGGCCGCGCCTCGAACGACGGCACCGGATACTTGAACTGAAGGGCGCCAAGCGTCGCCGCGATCATGAGTCCAATCGTGACGATGATCGCAGGTCGCTTAGGGCGATACGAAGGCTCGTCCGGCAACTCGAGCTGCCGGACGGGTACGGCTGAATCCATGTTCACAACTTAGTCTTGGGGCGCGATTCGCGCCTCAGTAGATATAGACGGGCGTTCCGACGGCGACCATGTCGTACAGCTTTTCGACGTCTTCGTTCCGGAGCCGGACGCAGCCGTGACTCGCCGCGTGGCCGATCGACGAGGGCTCGTTCGTTCCGTGAATGCCGTATCCATCGCCCAGCTCCAGACGGCGAGTGCCGAGCACTCCGGCGTAGCGACGCTGATTCACACCGTACGGCGGAATGAGAATGTTGCCGTTGACGATGATCTCATGGCCCTCGGTTGCCTCAAGCGGAACCTCGCGCCCGTCTGAATATTGCTTCACGATCTCCGCGCCACTCACCTTCACGACCGATCCATCCGACTGCGGAATGACCGTGCCCCGCTCCATGTGCGCCAGCCCGAGGCCACGCTTGTTGGCCTGTTCCTGAAAATGCCAGTCGGGCGGTACCCACTCCGGATTGACGTCCTTGGCCTGGACGGTCAACCGTCCCCGCGGCGTGTCGAACTTGTACTGTTTTCCGGCGGCGCTCGAAACAAGCGACTTGCCACTGCCGGTCGCGACGGGCGCCTCGAACAGGATCTCGGTGCCGCGCTTGTACCAGAGACGGTTCTCCTCGATGCTCACGACGATGTACGGAGTCGTGGCGCTGACGACGGGATTTTCGGAGACGAGGCGGTTGAGGCTGTCGGTCGTGGCTCCAATCTTCGCCTTGACTTCGTTGAGGACGCCAAGATTGTCGTTGAAGACCATTCGGTTGACATCCCGCTCGTACCGAAGATCGGCGGTCTTCGTGATCAGTATCGCAGTCGCTACGGCGGCTGCGGAGAACGCCAGCAGCGTTCCCCAGACCCATTGCTTGCCGTGCGTCAGCGTGTTCGAAAACGCCATTCCTTACCCCATTGTGCGAGCCGCGTGATGCGGATCAGTAAAAGTATACCCGCATCCCGGGAGTGAGATTCGGCATGATTGCTTTGAGATCGGTCCTGGCGATGCGTACCCCGCCAGGGGGAATCGGGTTCTTGTCGGCGGCAACCGACTCGGCATCGGAGGGCGCGATCAGCGTGCCGCCTTCGAGCGCGATTCCTTCATCGGAGATTCTGGCGACGGTTCTCTCGCCGCGCGGCACCACCACGGGAATGGAATCTGACCCATTACTGATTTTTGTCTCCGGCCCGAACGCGGCCGCCATTTCGCGAAGTACCGCACCCTCTCGTTCGAGGTAGATCTTGCCGCTGTCTACTGACACCGAGAGATGAAGGTTCTTCTCGATTTTCGCCTGGCGGCGCGCAAGCTCGAGAGCGATGCGTGACTTGCTCTCCTCCGATTCGACGATCGCGTCGGTCTTCGCCCGTTCGGTCTCGGTCATGTTCGCGCGCAGGCGAGCAACCTCGGTGTCATACGCGCGGCGCTTGACGAACAGGTATCCGTCGATCCCCAGAATTGCGACGAGCGCGATGAGAAGCGTGAACACGAAGCCCGGATACGCGCGTCGGAAGTCGGTCCAGCCACCTCGGCGACGGTCGTGTGAGCGTTCGCCCGATGGATTGCGCCGGTCGCCCGGCCCATCAAGGGGGTGCGAGCCAGGACGTATGTCAGGAGGAGTCGCCATCTATCGTCGGGTCAGACTTTGAAGGTCGAGCACCGGAACGCCAGCGGGCTCGCTGCGACCGTTCCGGACTCGTGCCGTCACCGTAATCGGTGCCATCGGGGCAAGGCTCCGCGCACTCTGGAGAAGCGTGGCGGGAACAACAATATAGACGAGAGTCTTCTCCGTACCCGGCCCAAGTGCAAGCAGATACTGCTCGCCGGTCCGGAGGCCGGTGCGAATTGCATCGGCCGTCTGGAGCGCCACCGCTTCGACATCCCACCGCACGAGCTTGCCCTGCGCCGCCCCCGGATTCGCCCTGATGTCAGCGGCACTGAACGGCCTCAGGGTGCTGTCCGCAACAACGAGATCCGACTCCTTCACCCATCCCTCGAGTCGCACGCGAACCCACTCGTGATCCTTCGCGATCACGTCAACTGAGGCGCCTTTCGCAATTTGCGCGACTGCCGGTGCGGTCACGGTTCCCGTGACCGGAGCCGTCCGCACCACAGTCGCCTTCGTCACCGTGTGCGGCACGCTATCCTGCGCGGACATGACGCCGGATCCGAACATCATCGCGAGAAATAGAGCGCTGCGCATTGCTGGTAAGGGCGTTTTAGGGGGCGTACATTTGGGGTGGCCGGTTTCTAACGTACACCCATACACTCAGCGGGCAAATATGGCCGGCACCGACGCGCGTCCCGTCGCGCTCATTGTCCTCGATGGCTGGGGTTATCGCGAAAACACTGAGGGCAACGCCATCGCAATGGCCGCCACGCCGACGTGGGACGCGATCTGGAAGCACCCAGCCCGCACACTCCTCGAAGCGTCGGGCACACGAGTTGGACTGCCCGCAGGCCAGATGGGCAACAGCGAGGTCGGCCATCTCAACCTCGGCGCAGGTCGAGTCGTGATGCAGGACCTCGTCCGGATCACGACTGCGATTGCTGATGGATCGTTCTTCGCGAATCCGGCCTTCCTCTCCGCTTGCCGAGCGGTCAAGCAGAATGGCGGCACACTTCATCTCATCGGGCTCATCGGGAGTGGGGGCGTTCACGCCATCGATCGGCACCTGTTCGCCTTGCTCGACCTCGCCGCGCGCGAAGGCGTGCCGCGGATTGCCATTCACGCGTTCATGGACGGCCGCGACACGATGCCCAACTCCGGACTCGGCTACATCGATCAACTGGAGGCCGAGATAAACCGAATCGCCGGACGATTGGGAAGAAAGGATGTCGAGATCGTTATCGCGAGCGTATCCGGACGCTATTACGCGATGGACCGAGACCGCCGATGGGAACGCAGCGAGCTCGCGTATCGCGCTGTCGTTGACGGAGCAGCGCCACACTCATCGTCTCCAGTCGAAGCAATTCGTGCCGCGTACGACTCCGGCGTGACCGACGAGTTCATCAAACCGGTGTCGATCGCTGCCGGCGGCGTTCCCGTCGCGCCGATGCGCGATGGCGACGCCGTCATCTGCTTCAATTATCGGTCCGACCGGATGAGGCAGTTTGTGGAGACTCTCATCAACCCCGACTTCTCCGGGTTCGACGTATTGCACCGACCACACCTTACCGTCGTCACGTTGACGTCGTATGACGCCACGTTCGATGTCCCCGTCGCGTTCGCACCGCAGTCGATGGAGCACATTTTGTCCGAGGTTCTCTCGGCCGCGGGCAAAACGATTCTCAAGACAGCGGAAACCGAGAAGTATCCGCATGTGACCTACTTCTTCAACGGAGGGCGCGAGACGCCGTTCGCGGGAGAGGACAGGATTCTCGTCCCGAGCCAGAAGGTCGCGACGTACGATCTCATGCCCGAGATGAGCGCACCCGGAATCACCGATGTGCTCGAGAAGGCGATCGGCAGCCGGTCACACGATTTCATTCTTTGCAACTATGCGAATGCGGACATGGTCGGCCACAGTGGATCGATCGAGGCAACGATCAAGGCGGTCGAGACCGTCGACGCGTGTCTTGCGCGCATCGTCAAAGCCGCGGAGAAGTCGGGCTTCCGCCTGCTCATCACGGCCGATCACGGAAACGCCGAGATGATGATCGATCCCGCTTCGGGTGGTCCGCACACCGCGCATACGACCAACCCCGTACCGCTCGTTGCGATCGGTGACGAGAGCATTCGTTCCCTCTCATCCGGCGGCGCTTTGTGCGATGTAGGCCCGACTATATTACGAATGCTCGGGATGCAGCAACCGCCTGAGATGACTGGGAAAAACCTCGGAGACGCTCGATGAAGCAGGTGTTGTTTGCAATTGCATTTCTCGCCATGGCCGGGCCGGTTGCAGCCCAGGACGTGGATGTCGGATATTCGCCGCCACGAAGCCCGTTTCGGGACCTCGAGTACCATCAGGAAGTGACTTTTTTCGGCGGGTATTATGTTGCCGCGAAGGATCCGGCCGGCGCACTGCCGAAGAGCGCTCCGATGGAAGGCATCCGGTACGAAGCGACAGTCGGTGGTCCGGCGCAGATCGTGGTGCGCCTCGCGCGCGTCAACAGCGAGCGCAACATCATCGATCCAACGGGCGCGGCCGCTACGCGCGTAACGTGCTGCCAGTCGTGGCCGCTTTATCTCGTTGACGCCGGCATCTCCCTCAACCTCACCGGACAACGGTCATTTCACGGTGTCGTTCCCGTCATTTACACCGGCGTCGGGCTCGCGGGCGACCTCGACCGGAAAGCCAAGGTCGATCCGTTCAACATCGGCACCACATTTGCCTTCTCCCTCGCCGGGGGGCTTCGCATTGTCCCGGGAGGCCGGTTTCAGGTTCGCGCCGACGTTGGTACCTATGTCTTTCAGGTGAAGTATCCAACCGGCTATTACGTCGCGGGCAGCGACAAAACGGCAGTGCTGCCGGCGAACCAGGGCAAGAGTTTCTGGAAGAGAAACGGCGCGTTCACACTCGGTGTGTCGTACCTGCTCTTCCGCTGACAAGGCGCTTGGTCAGGCCATCGATCTACGGAGAAAACATGGCTGACGACTTCGACAATACAGACGACATCGAGAACCTCACCGACGCCGAGCTTCGCGAGTACATCGTCACGAGGCTGCGCGAACAGCCGTTGCTCGGCGGCGATTCGATCGGAGTTTTTGCCCACGGCGGACAGGTCACCGTCACGGGGTCCGTCGGAACCGAAGAGGAGCTCCGGATCCTCGATCACGTCCTCACCGACACGCTTGGCCTCACCGACGTCACGAACAACGTGATGATCGGCGAATTGTACCGGGCGGAAAGTCCCGAAGCGATCGACGAGCATATTGCCGACGAGGACGAAACGTCGGGGTTGCTGCTTGGCGATGAGTCGGTGCCGTACACCGACGAGTCAGCGCATCTCGCATCCGATGCGGACATTGATTCGATGGACAATGTCGGCGGAACCCATGACGTGAGCGAGGCAATCGAAGGTGCCGAGCCGTGGATTCCACCCGACGGCCCGACCCCCGAAGGCTTCGGCGGACAGGAGCAGGGCAACTTCGGAATCGACGCTCGTCACTAGACCCATTCCCTCATTTACGGCCGGCCGCTGTCAGTGGCCGGCCGTTTCGTTTCCAGCGAGATTAACGTCTCATGCCGACAGCATCTCTCACTCGTCGCGTCTCGTTCGCCGCCGCGCACCGTTACCGCCGTCCCGAGTGGAGCATTGAGCGGAACGAATCCGTCTTCGGCCCGTGTGCGCGCGAGCATTTTCACGGTCACAGCTACGTTTGCGACGTGACCGTCGAAGGCGAGATAGATCCGGAAACCGGATTCGTCATCGACCTCGGCGAGCTGGACCGGGTGCTTGCTGTTGAAGTCCACGACCGCTTCGATCACCGGAACATCAACCTCGAAGTCGCCGACTTCGCCGACGGGAAGCTCGTTCCCACGGGCGAGAATCTCGCCCGCTACATCTTCGACCGCGTCGCGGCCGGACTCTCGGCCGGACCTCGCGTGACGCGAGTCACTGTCGCCGAAGATCAGACGCTCAGCGCAACATATACGGGATGACCATGCACCGAACGCTTCTCTCGATTGTGGTGATTGCGTCGGTTGGCTGCGCGCGATCGACTGGCGGCCCCATCACCCCGGTACGAACGCCGCTCGAATCACTTCGGTTTTCCATCGACTCACTCGTCAATCAACCGCAGTTCGCACGCGCGAATCTCGGATTTCTCGTGATCGATCCCCAGCGCGGCGACACGCTCTACTCGCACAACGCCGGCAAGCTCTTCGTCCCTGCGTCAAACCAGAAACTGCTCACGGGCAGCGTCTCGCTTACACAGCTTGGACCCGAGTATCGATTCCGCACGACATTCGTCACGCACGGCACGATCAAGGATGGAGTTCTCGACGGCGACCTGATCGCGATTGGCCGAGGCGATCCAACTGTGAGCAACCGCTCGAAAGGCGATGCGCTCGCGTTCATGCAGACGGTGGCCGATTCGATTGTTGCGCGCGGCATTCATCGCATCACTGGTTCAGTTCGGGCGGGCGGGAACGCATTCCCCGATTCGATCTACGGATACGGCTGGGAGTGGGACGATCTCCGCGGTGAAAGCGCTGCACCGGTTGACGAGCTCGAGCTGAACGAGGGCATGATTCAACGCCGCGTTCGCATCAATGGGCGCGACACTGTCGTCTCTGTCGCAACTGATTCGCCGACGAATGCATATCTCGCCGCGCTCACTGGGAGCCTGGTGAATCGCGGGGTCGAGATCAGGCAGCCTGTTCCATTGGCTGGATTTGATAGCCTCACGACGCGGGCGGACACGATCTACTCGTTCTGGTCGCCACCGCTTCGCGAGATTCTCAAGACGTTCCTCAAGCCATCGCAGAACCAGATCGGTGAAGCGCTCATCAAGACGCTCGGCCTCGAGAAGACGAGTGTCGGCAGCGCCGACAGTGGTGCGGCGGTTATCAAGCGTCAGCTCGCCGCGTGGGGAATCGACTCGACCTCGACAGTGATCTACGACGGCAGCGGGATGTCGCGACACGATCTCGTGACGCCGGAAGCGATCGTCAAGATCCTCGTCGCGATGCAGCGCGAACCAGCGTTCACGTCATTTTATGATGCGCTGCCGATTGCGGCAGTCGATGGAACGATTCGCACGAGAATGGCGGGCACTGCCGCTGCGAACAACATGCACGCGAAGACGGGCACGCTCGAGTTCGTCCGGTCGCTCTCCGGCTACATCACGACCGCAGCTGGCGAGAAGCTTGTGTTCAGCATGTTGTCGAATCATTACCCTGGCTCCGTTGGCGACGTCACGAAGCTTCAGGACCAGGTCGGCGTGCTGCTCGCCAATTACCGAGGGATGTCGCGGCAGTGATCCCGGTGGCCGAGGCGAGCGCGAAAATTCTCGAGAGAATTCCGCGACTTCCTCCGATTGACGTCGATACGGAAGCCGCTGCCGGGCGAGTGCTCGCGGCGCGTGTCGTCGCTCGGATCACGTCGCCGCCATGGGACAATTCGTCGATGGATGGGTACGCGCTGCGCGCCGATGACCTCGGCCGCGAATCGTTGAACGTTGTTGGCACTATCGCCGCCGGTGGATTCGCGGAGCGCGCGCTTGAACGAGGCGAAGCGATGCGAATCATGACCGGGGCGCCGATTCCGCAAGGCGCGGATTCCGTTATCAGAAAAGAAGATACCGACGAAGGTGCTGACTGCGTCACGATCCACAGCTCGCGCGATGCCGGTCGCAATATCAGAAAAGCCGGCGAAGACTTTCGTGAAGGCGATGCATTGTTCGAGTCGGGCGAGCCGCTGGGCATTGCGCACGCCGGTGTCCTCGCATCGGGCGGCATCCGCTCGGTATCGGTACATCGCACACCTCGGGTTGCGATCATCAGCTCCGGCGATGAACTCGTTGCGCTTCGCGATTTTGCATCCGGATCCGACAGCCGAAAGATCGTCTCCGCGAACTCGATCACACTCGCCGCTCTCGTGCGCGACGCCGGTGGAGAGCCCACCGATCTCGGCATCGCGTCCGACACTCCCGAGTCGATGCAGGCGATTCTCGAACGCGCCCGCGACTTCGATCTCATTATCACCTCCGCTGGCATCTCCGTCGGCGACCACGATCATGTCCGCTCATCGATCACGGCGCTCGGCGGCACAATCGATTTCTGGAAGGTGAGAATGCGGCCCGGCGCGCCGCTCGCATTCGGTAGCGTGCACGCCATTCCATGGATCGGCCTCTCGGGAAATCCGGTGTCGGCGATTGTGACGTTCGAGGTGTTCGTGCGGCCCGCGATCCGCAAGATGCTCGGCCACACCCGACTCTTTCGCCAGACCATTCCTGTCGTGCTCGGCGAGTCCGTCAGGCTGACGGCATCGCTAATGCATTTTCTGCGCATCATGATCGCTCCCGAAACCGGCAACGCTCCAACCGCGCGACTCGCTGGCTCGCAGAGCTCGGCGGTGCTGACGTCGATGGCGCGCGCCAATGCGCTGCTGATTGCGCCGGGTGATCGCCTCCAACTCGACCCGGGTGAGCGATTCATGGCTCTCCCGATTGGCGAGGGCCTCGAGATGGCGGCGACACTGGCGCTGACTTGAAAGCCGCAACGGTCGCACTTGAAGATCTCGCCGGCGAGGAGCTGGTCGCGGCGCTCGAGCAGCGGTTCACGACGGTCACGAGCGATGTCGAGCTGGGAAACACAACCCTTACGATCCTTCGCCCCAGCAATTCGGACGACCTCATTCGCGAAGAGGATTTCGTCATGGACGAGCGGCTGCCGTACTGGGCGGATATCTGGCCGTCATCGACTGTGCTCGCGCGTCATTTTATTGAAATCGCCGCGAGCAAGCGACCGAGAAACCCCGGCCGCGGACTCGAGCTGGGGTGTGGAGTTGGACTCGTGACGACCGCGGCGATGATTGCCGGCTACGATATGACAGCGTCCGACTACTACACGGACGCGCTCGCTTTCACCCGCGCCAACGCGTTTCGCAACACGGGCCGCTCACCACGCGCGCCGATGATCGACTGGCGGCATTTCCCTGCCGAGATGAACGGGCTCGACCTGATTCTCGCGTCAGACGTGCTCTACGAAAAAGAGTATGCGCGGCTGTTGCCGGGCATTTTCAAGCGCTCGCTCGCGCGCGGCGGGATGGCGATTGTCGCAGACCCTGGCCGAATCGGCGTCCCCGATTTTCTCGAGGAATGCGCCGCTGCCGGTCTCGTCATCCGATCGAAAGTTTCTCATCCATTCGAGATGGCCGAGATCAGGCAGACCATCGACCTCTACGAAATCGCCGACGCGAACAGCTAGCGCCGGCAACGCCGTTACATCAAGCGATACTTCGGCCCGCTCTCGCCTTCGCGCGGAGTCCAGCGAGGACCGATGACATCAGTCGCCTTACAATCGATACAGTTCGCCTGATTCACAATCAGGCGTCCATTGTCGCCGAGCTCATACACGCCGGCCGGACACATGTGCGCGTAGAGCTTCGCGACTTCCGGTGTGATGTCCTTCCCAATAACGAGATGCGACGGAATCGTGTCGCGCGTCGCATTGCCTGACTTGAAGTTCGCGTCGAGCTTGCTGAAGGTGAGCTTTCCGTCGGGAGTGAATGGCTGATCGGGCGTCACCAACCGGGAGACCTCGGCGTCGGACTCCGAGTCGATCTTGCCCCCGGGGAAAGCTCCCTTTGTGAGTGTCATCAACGTCGCCTTGATTCCACCCCGGTAGAGTCCGGCATTCTGAAACGCGAGGCGCATGTTGCGGCGCTCCTTCAGGTCCGAGACGATGTAGCTGGCGTTCACGAGCGCGTCGTAACGTGCCATCGTGTTGGCGCAGACATCGTCTTTCTTGAGCGCGTCGAAGATCGCGCGCGCCGCAAACATTCCCGACTGCATCGCGTAATGAATCCCCTTGAGCGACGCGACCTCGACAAAACCGGCCGAGTCACCGACGATCATCACGCCTTCGCCGTGGCGGCGCTTCGGCAGGCCGAAGTATCCACCTTCGGGAATTGTCTTTGCTCCCCACTCGATCATCTCGCCGCCTTCGAGATAATCCCTGAATGGTGACTTCGTCTTCAGCTTCTGAAGCAGTTCGTGGACGTCGAGCGTTGTCTGGCGATAGTCCATGCCGACAACGATTCCAACCGCGACAAGGTTCGGCGTCAGTGGATACATGAAGGTTCCGCCGAAACCATCGTTCGGCACGGGCCATCCGAGCGTGTGTACGATCGCATCGAGCGGCTTCTTCGTTTCCCAGATCTCCTTCACGCCGAGCGCAAAGATCTGCGGATTTTCCGAGGTGATGTCGGCTTCATTCATGTACGCCTGCGCCAGCGCACCGCGGGTCCCTTCCGACAACACCGTTACCCGCGCGGAGATATCAGTTGGCGGAGTGAAGCCGCTTCCCGGTTTTCCATCGCGACCGAGACCCGATGGAGTCGTCCGCACACCGATCACTTGCTCGCCGTCCATCACCAGCGACGCAACGGGAAATCCCGTAAAGACGTTGACGCCCATCCCCTCGGCCTTTTCACCCAGCCAACGCACCATTTCCGAGAGCGAGCCGATGAAGTGACCGTGGTTCTGCATCGTCGGCGGCGTCGGGATGCGAATGGCGCGGCCTTCGGTCATGAAATACACGCGCTCGTTCGTTACCGGGCCGCGGAATGGAAAATCGGAATCGGTCAGGTCGGGAAACAGCTCGCGAAACGCGCGCGGATTGACGACCGCACCCGACAGCGAGTGTTCGCCCAGCGCCGACGATTTTTCGAGAACCGCAATCTGTGTTTCACCGAGCGTTCCACCGTCCTCGGTATCTTTGTTGATGAGTCGCGAGAGCTCGATGGCACCGGCGAGTCCGGCCGGCCCTCCACCGACGAAAACCACGTCCATCGGCACCGCTTCCGCATCGAGCGGCTCGCGCAGAATGAGCTCCGCGGGAAGCGGCGGCTGATGTTCGCTCGGAACGACTCTCAGCGCCTGGCCCGACGCCATGTCAGTGACCTTTTCTCGCTTCGCGCACGGCGGCGGTCAAAGCCGGCATGACCTCGAACACATCACCGACAATGCCGTAGTCGGCGACCTTGAAGATCGGCGCTTCCTTGTCCTTGTTGATGGCCACGATTGTCTTCGACGTTCGCATGCCTGCCAGGTGCTGCACTGCACCGGAGATGCCAACGGCTACGTACAAGTCAGGGCTGACGAGTCTGCCTGTCTGCCCAATCTGATCCGCATGCGGGCGCCAACCGTCATCCGTTACCGCTCGCGTCGCGCCGACAGCCGCATTGCCAAATGCATCAGCAAGATCTTCGACGAGCTTGAAGTTTTCGGCTGCTTTAAGCCCGCGACCTCCGGCGACGATCACCGGCGCTTCGGCCAGATCGAGCTTTCCGGTCGAGCCGGTTACGAGCTCTTTCACGACAACTCGCGACGCCGAGGGGTCGCCGATCGGAGCGACCATCTCGATAGTTCCCGCCTTGGCGTTCGGAACTGGCGCGTAGGTATTCGGACGAAGCGACACAATTGCGGGCGTGCCGGCGATCGTCACCGTCGCGATCACCTTGCCGATGTTGATTGGATGCTTCGCGGTGAGCGCGTCGCCGGTGAGCTCGACTGACGTGACATCAGTCACGAGTCCGATGCGCAGCTTTGCAGCAACGCGCGGCGCGAGATCTCTTCCCTGCGCTGACGTGTTGAACAGGGCAGCGCGGAATCCACCAGCCTTGATTCGATCGGCGGCCAACGCTGCTGTTGCTTCGGGATTGTACTGCGTGAACGCGTCATGTTCGCAGACCATCACGACGTCTGCGCCATGCGCGCCCAGTTGTGCCGCTTTCGCCGCGATACCGGGAGCGCCAACGAGAAGCGCGTGAACCTGGCCGCCAGTTGCGTCGGCAAGGTTTCGTGCCGCCGTGACATTTTCGAGCGCAACCTTTCTGAGCTCGCCGCTTCGCGATTCCGCGAACGCAAAGATATTTGCCATCAGAGAACCTTCGCTTCGGTCTGGAGGAGTCGGATCAGTTCGGGAACGGCACCGGCGCCTTCACCAACAATTCGTCCGGCGGCTCGTTCTGGTGGCATTTCAAGCTGCGATACATTGACGCTCGCATCGCCCAGCGCGGCCGGCTTCGACTCCAGCGGCTTTTTCTTCGCGGCCATGATTCCCTTGAGCGACGGATATCGCGCGGTGTTCAATCCCTCGTCAATCGTGAGAACGGCCGGAAGCGGAAACTCGACGATCTCCTGCGCGCCCTCGAGCTCGCGCTTTGCGGTGCCGCGACCGTCGGCCACGTCCAGCTTCGAAATCGCGGTCACACACGGCAAGTCGAGCAGCTCGGCCACAATCGCACCCGTGACGCCGTTCGACGAATCCGGAGACAGTTTGCCGAACAGGATGAGGTCGTACGCGCCATCCTTGAGCTCCGCAGCGATGGCGCTCGCGATCGCGAATCCATCGAACGGGATCTTGTCAGCCTGGAGATGAATCGCCTTGTCGGCGCCCATGCTGAGCGCTTTCCGAAGGGTTTCCTGGACCGCCGTTGGGCCGAGCGAGAGCACCACGACCTCGCCTGAACCAGCCTTTTCCTTCAATTGAAGCGCGGCTTCGACCGCCCATGCGTCGAAGTCGTTGAGGTCGAACTTGATGCCGGTCTCGTCGAGCGAGGTTCCATCGGCAGCGATCCTGAAGCGGACGTCCATGTCGGGGACGCGCTTGATACACACGGCGATCTTCACCCCGTGTTCTCCCATGTGAAAGATTTCACTAAACCTACAGGAACCGGGCCGCCGATTGGAGCGGCAACATTCCAAAAGAGAAAGCGAGACCCGAAAGCTTCCGGGTCCCGCCTTTGGCTCCGCTCGAGAGACCGCTTCTCCCTGCCCGATTCTGGCAGATGCCCGTCAGCGGGCCGTCACCCGGCGACCCCGTCAAAGAAATCGACGACGCCGGTCTCGAGCGAATACTCGGCGCCGATAATGTGCAACCCATTGGTTGCAATTAGCTGCTCGAGAACCTCGGAGCCGTGGCGAAGGTGATTGACCGAAGTTCGGATGTTGGCGCGTACCGCTTCGGCGAACAGCGCCGACGGGTCGTGCTTCAAATCCGTCCTGAGTAACGCCTCGACCGACGGCCGGACACAGTCCACGATCGATCTGAGATTGCGGGACTGGTTCTCGCTTGGAGTCTGAAGCTGTTCGAGAGTGGCCGCGATCACGCCACACTGCGAGTGACCCAGCACCACCACGAGCCGCGTCGAAAACCGCTCGGCCGCGAACTCGATGCTCCCGACCTGCGACGCCGCGACGATGTTGCCCGCGACTCTGATGACAAACAGGTCGCCAAGGCCCTGGTCGAACACGAGCTCAGCCGGGACTCGCGAGTCGGAGCAGCCGAGGATGATGGCGAATGGCTCCTGGCCGGCGGCAAGCTCTTCGCGTCGCGAGTGCGACGTCATGCTCTTGCCGCGTTGTGCCTCATCGACAAAGCGCTGGTTGCCGTCGCGAAGGCGCTGAAGTGCATCGGTCGCGGGTATCAACGGCGGGGTCGTTGTCTGGCGGATCTCGACTTGATGATCAGTCTCCTCTTTTTATTATTGCGGTTCGACCAAAGGAAAACTGGCCTGGATGCCATCGGTGGACGAAGTTGTATGCGGATGAGTTTGAACATCGCCGCGCGCGCTACGACGACTGCGACAAGTATGACAACGACGAGGCCGCTTACTTGAAGATGTCGCCTGAGCAGTTGCGAGAAAATACTCGATATTCGTCCACTTCGCGCGCCGCACTCGGCCTCGCCGCGCTCGCGGTATTGGTCCACTTCGCCACGAACATCTTCACTCCGTATGGCATTCATCGCGACGAGTTTCTCTATCTCGCGATGGGCAGGCATCTGCACCTGTTCCGAATGGAGTTCCCGCCTGCGATCGCGCTCGCGGCCAAGTTTTCACACACTCTGCTTGGCGATTCGATTTTTGCGATTCGTTTTCTTCCGGCAATCGCGTCCGGCGTGCTGGTCTACCTCGCTGCAACAATCGCCCGGCACCTCGGCGGGGGCCAGTTCAGCCAGATACTGGCGGCGCTTGCCGTATTGTTTTCCCCGCTGTTCCTGCGAACCGGCACACTGTTTCAACCAGTCGTTTTCGATGAGCTCGCGTGGACCGTCGCTCTTTACGCGCTCATGAGACTGGTGCAAACCGAAGACGCAAAATGGTGGCTCTGGTTCGGCGTCGCTGCCGGCCTCGGTCTCCTGACGAAGTTCAGCGCAGTGTTCTTTGGAACCGCCGCGCTGATCGCGATCATCGTCAGCCCGCAGCGTCGCTGGTTCGCAACACGGTGGCCGTGGATCGCGATGGGAATCGCATTGCTGATTGGAAGCCCCAGTCTAGTCGGCCAGCTTGTCCTCGATTTTCCCGTGCTCAAGCAGATGCAGGACTTGAAGGAATCTCAGCTCGATCGGGTTACGCCCGCGGCATTCATGTTTGGACAAGTGATGATGGGCCCCGTGGCGTTCATTGCGATTGCAGGGGTCGCGTCGCTTATCGCACTGAAGAATCTGAAGCGTTTTGCGGTTGTCGGATGGACGTGCCTGTTCGCGTTCGTCATCCTGCTGCTGTTGCACGGGAAAGCATACTACCTGGGCCCTGTGTATCCGGCGCTGTTCGCCGCGGGCTCGGTTGCAATTGAGGCAATTCCCGGCGCTACGCTCCGCCGTTCGGTTGAATGGGTAGCAGTAGTGCTTGTAGTCGGTTTCGGTTTGCTGACGCTTCCGATTGGAGTTCCGATTCTTCCACCTGAGAAGATGGCCGCGTACTCGCTCGCAATTGGCGCTACATCATCACTTCGCACCAATCAGGGCGAGCTCGACCGCCTGCCACAGGACTACGCCGACATGCTCGGCTGGCCGAACCAGTCAGCCGAAGTAGCGAAAGTCTATTACTCACTTTCCCCGACCGATCGACAGGAAGCGGTAATCCTCGCCGCAAATTACGGGGAGGCTGGAGCACTCGATTATTATGGGCCGCGGTATGGATTGCCGAGCGCAATCTCTGCAGCAGGTACGTATTGGTTCTTCGGGCCTGGCGACAAACCGGCAAATGTCGCCATCACGCTCGGCGTTCCGGAGGCCGCGATCAAGACGTTCTTCGGGGATGGACAGCTCGTCAAGACGATTGGAGATCCATGGTCCGTCCGCGAGGAGCGTCGCGTTCCGATCTACATCGCACGCCACCCCCGAAAAACTCTTCAGGAAGTATGGCCTTCGCTTGCCGGGCGAAACTAGATCGGCGTAATTGAAGCGTCGGCCCGACGCCGCTGATTCTTCATTCGAACGCGGCCAGCCCTGTCACCGCTTGTCCAATGATCAGTGTATGAATGTCATGCGTGCCTTCGTACGTATAGACGCTCTCCAGATTTGCCATATGCCGCATCGACGCATACTCGGCCAGAATCCCGTTGGCGCCAAGCAGGCGGCGCGCTTCACGAGCGATATCAGTCGCCATGCTTACATTATTTCTCTTGGCGATCGAGACCTGCGTCGGCGTGAACACCCCGTCATCCTTGAGCCGTCCAAGATGCAGTGAAAGCAGCTGCGCCTTCACGATTTCGGTGACCATGTCGGCCAGCCGCGCCTGCTGAATCTGGAAACCGGCGATCGGCTTGCCGAACATCACGCGGTTCCCCGCATACGACAGCGCTTCTTCATAACACGCGATTGCCGCCCCGATCGCGCCCCACGAAATGCCATAGCGCGCCTGAGTGAGACACATGAGCGGACTCTTGATGCCGCCTGATTTCGGAAGAATTGCATCGGCGGGAAGGCGCACGTCCTGAAGCACGAGCTCGCTCGTATCCGACGCGCGAAGCGAAAGTTTTCCCTTCTGATCCTTCGCCGCAAATCCGGGAGTGTCTGTCGGGACAATGAATCCGCGAATCGACGTGTCTTCCTTCGAGTCGCCGGTCTTGGCCCACACTATCGCGACCTGGGCAGTCGAGCCGTTCGTGATCCACATCTTCGCGCCGTTCAGCACCCAGCTTCCGTCCGCCTGCTCCTTCGCGCGAGTAATCATCGCCGACGGATTTGATCCGTAGTCAGGCTCGGTGAGCCCGAAGCAGCCGATGATCTCGCCCGCTGCCATTTTCGGCAGATAGTGCTTCTTTTGCTCCTCGCTGCCGAACGCATGGACGGGATACATCACAAGCGAACCCTGAACCGATGCGAACGACCGAACTCCGGAATCGCCGCGCTCGAGCTCCTGATTGATCAACCCGTACGCAACGTTGTTGAGACCCGCACAACCGTACTCTTCCGGGAGATTCGCGCCGAATACTCCGAGCTCGGCCATCTCCGGAATGATCTCCTTCGGGAATCGTCCGTCTATGTATGCCTTCCCGATAACCGGGATGACCTTGTCGTCCACAAACTGCCGAATGCTGTCGCGAACAGCGCGCTCTTCTTCGGTCAACGCGTAGTCGATATTGAAGATGTCTTTGGTCGCCATCAGCGAAAGATAGTCGCTGCCCCGCAGGCCTAACCAGAACTCAGGCTACGCCGCGCCGCGCCTGTGGTGTGATCCCGACGGCGCGGGCCTTCTGCCGGAACTCACGGCCGTGATCCACCTTGAGGCCGACCTCGTCCTGCCACTGATGAACCATCTCGTGCAGGAGGGTGTGCACCGCCTCGTCCCAGCCATGCCGCCGAATGTGACTGCGACTGATGACGATCTCGGCCGCATTTCCTTCCTGCCCGCGCCACGCGTAATGGCCAAGCCGGCTCTTGAGCCGCCGGGACACTCGAATCGAAACCTCGTCGAGCTCGCCTCCAAACTTTTCTCGATTGAGACGATAGTGCCAATCGACCAGCTTGCTCACATACGGCTCATCGGCCGGATGCGTCTTGTCAGGGGCCCGACGCGGCCCGCGAGCAGCCCGCGTATGCTGCGGAATTCTGTACGCCAGCAACCGGCGTCGTGCATCAGCGCGTGCGTGCCTCGTCCGCGCCTGAACGAAGTCGACGACCGCTGAGAGCGTATCATCCGGAGCGTCGAGAAACCCGAGATGAATCCGGATTTCCGTTGCGGAATAACTGACGACGACGGTTCTGTTCTGAGTAAGCCGGATCGCCACTCCCGGATTCAGCCCGAGACGAACGAGCGCGCGCCGCAGGTCGTCAGAAGTGCGCGGACGTGGGTCAAGCTCGAGCTGGAGCTGAAGAGCTCCAAACCCGATCAGGCGGCCGAGCGCTCGAAGCAACGGTGAGGTCCGTGGACGAAGGTCTTGTGATCGTCAGACCAGATCCGCGTCGTGACGTCGATTGTCTTCGGGCCGATCGTGATCTCGTTCACCGACGATGGTCTTCCTCCACGCGACCGGCTCGATACTGTGCCCGCCGTCGAGATGACGGTTCCCTTCCGCGTGTGCTCGATGTAGTGAACCGACTCCTGGTGGTCATGACCGCAGAGAATGAGATCGACACCGATCGACGCAAAGCGGCCGAGGAGCTTGTTGGTGTTCTTGAGGCCGTGTCGCTGTGACAACTCGCCCTTGACCGGGTTGTGATGCATGACGATGACGCGCGCATCCTTCGACTTCCCTTTCGCAAACGCCTCTTCGGCTTTCACGAACTGATCGGCCCGGAGGTGACCGATAATCGATATGTCACGCACGTTCCACGTGAGTGTCCGCGGAGTCACGCCCTGTGACGTGTTCAGCCCGACAAGCGTCGCGCCGGGCACGCGAAGAACCGGCTCGAGATCGGATGAGATGAACTTCATGTAGTTGTGGTACATCTGGGCCGGATCGCCGATCCCCAGCGGCGCGCGCCACCATTTCACGTCGTGATTACCAGGCACGACAATGACCTTGCTCACTCGCTCGGCGTCGCGGATAAAGACCTGCGCGCGCTGAAACTCGCCCGCGCGCGATCGTTGCGAGAGGTCGCCCGAGATCGCGACGACGTCGAATTTTTCTCCCTGGATCAGCGCCTCGATCGCTTCGATCTGCGCGGGGACGGCGGGCCGGCCGAAATGCAGGTCGGACACGTGAAAGATCGTGGTCACCGCGCGGCCGTCGTCACCTACTGGGCAACCACCATTTCCGCAAACCGCGTGGCGAGACCGCGCGCCAGCCGGCGGAAACCATAGCCACTCAGAAGATCTCCGGCCGGAACGTCGGGCAACAGCGGCGCCGCGACCGTATCGACCCACACCACGCGCGCCGTTCGTGCATCGATCAGCATCAACCGCAGCAATCCGGGCGGATGACCGGCGCGGGGATCGACGTCGACTTCAATTGGAATGAGTGCATAACGCCCATCCTGAAGCGCGATGAGCTGCCTGATCTGCGTTCCGAGCGGCTCGGGCAGCGGAGTATCGCCGGCAGGGAGACGACGGATCGTTTCGGCCGAGAGCTCGCGCGGATCCTGAAGGAGTCCGCCGTTTCGCATCGCAGCCTCGGTGATCTTGTCGGCAAACATCCACGAACTGCGAGCTCCGCGTTTGATGAATGCTTCGGCCAACTCTTCGTCCACGAGCGTGAGAAGCTCGCGATTTGCCATCGAGATCTCGAACTGGCCCCCGGGTGTCGCGACCGCGAGATATTGTGCCGGGAAAATCACCAATGGGCGGCCAAGCATTCCCGATAGCGCGCTGCGCGCGGGGGTGGCGTCGGTCTTTGGTGCGGAGCTGGACGAGCCACACCCGAGGAGAACGACCAGTCCGATTGCCGCGGCGGAAGCGCCGCCAAACGTCAGCTTGAGATAGCGCATGGTCAGATTGCGGGAAACATAACCGATACGCAATTTCACCGCCTACCCGAAACGGCGGCGGAATGCGCAGGATAGCTCAGCCAATATTACTGATTCTCATCGCGCTCCTCGGCGCGGCGAGCTTCGCGCGGCTGGCTCTTGTCCGCGGAGAGCAAGTCAATGCTGCGTGGCTCCTGACCGCCGCAATCTGCACGTACGTCATCGCCTACAGATTTTACAGCAAGATCATTGCGGCGCGAATCTTTGCGCTGAGCGACTATCGTCCCACTCCGGCCGTGCGACTCGATGATGGCCGCGATTTTACGCCGACCAACAAGTGGATTGCATTCGGGCATCATTTTGCGGCTATTGCCGGGCCCGGCCCGCTTGTTGGACCGACACTCGCCGCACAGTTCGGATTTCTTCCGGGCGCGCTCTGGATCATCGTCGGAGTCGCCCTCGGCGGCGCGGTTCAGGATTGTGTCATTCTGTGCTCGTCACTGCGCCGAGATGGAAAGACGCTTGGGCAGATGGCAAAGGACGAGATAGGCCAGGTCGCCGGCTACACAGCGCTCGTTGCAGTGCTCGGCATCATGATCGTGCTGATCGCGGTTCTCGCTCTTGTCGTTGTGAACGCGCTCAAGGCAAGCCCGTGGGGAATCGTCACGATCGGCCTGACAATTCCAATTGCTCTTCTCATGGGCAGCTACATGCGATGGATTCGCCCGCATCGCGTTCTCGAGGCGAGCGCGATGGGAATCGTCCTGCTTGTTGTCGCGCTCTATGCAGGTCGGTGGGTCGCGCAGAATCCGGCGCTCGCGCCGATGTTCACGCTCACGGGAAAGACCATTGCGATCCTGATCATGGTCTACGGTTTCTTCGCATCGGTTCTTCCCGTGTGGCTCCTGCTCGCACCGCGCGACTACCTCTCGGCATTCGTGAAGATTGGCGTCGTGCTCTCGCTTGCGCTCGGGATTCTTATTGTACTTCCGCCACTCCAGATGCCGGCGCTGACGCAGTTCACGGACGGAACCGGACCTGTTTTCGCGGGCAAGGTCTTTCCATTCGTCTTCATTACGATCGCGTGCGGATCGATCTCAGGATTTCATGCACTGGTTGCGTCGGGCACAACCCCAAAGCTCCTCGCGAAGGAGACGCATGCGCGCTTTATCGGTTATGGCGCGATGCTCACCGAGTCGCTCGTTGCAGTGATGGCACTCATTGCGGCGTGCGTGCTCACACCGGGCGTGTACTTCGCCATTAACGCACCAGCCGCGGCGCTCGGCACAACGGTGCAGACTGCGGCAGAAGCCATTCGTGGTTGGGGATTTGTGGTAAGTCCGGCCGAGCTTCAACTGCTCGCGCAGCAGGTCGGTGAGACGAGCCTGTTGTCGAGAACTGGCGGCGCGCCAAGCCTCGCCGTCGGGATGGCTCACCTGTTCTCGCGGGTACTCGGGGGCAGCAGCGCGATGGCTCTCTGGTATCACTTCGCGATCATGTTCGAGGCGTTGTTCATTCTCACGACGCTCGATGCGGGAACACGAGTCGGGCGGTTCATGCTTCAGGATTTGTTGAGTCACGTGTGGGCGCCGATCGGTCGCGTGTCGTGGTATCCGGCGGTCGTCACGACGAGCGCGTTATTCGTCGCGATGTGGGGATGGTTCCTCTATCAGGGCGTGATGGATCCACTCGGCGGCATCAACTCGCTGTGGCCTTTGTTTGGAATCTCGAATCAGCTTCTGGCGGCGGTGGCGCTGTGTGTCGGGACGACCGTCATCATGCGCATGGGCAAGGCGCGTTACGCGTGGATGACGCTCCTGCCGTTGACGTGGCTCTCGATTGTCACGCTCACGGCGGGGTACCTCAAGATTTTCTCGGATAGTCCGAAGCTTGGCTTTCTCGCGCATTCCCGGATGATTGACGGATTTCTTCAGCAGGGCGCATTGCCTCCGGGAATTACGTCGGCAGCTTCAGCGCAGAGAATGATGTTCAACGATCATGTCGATGCGGCGGTTGCCGCATTTTTCATGTTGTCAGTGCTCGTGATTCTGTTCGATTCGATTCGCGTGTGGAGCGGTATCCTGAGCGGTCGAGTGCGGCCCGTGAGCACTGAGGTGGGGTACGTCCGAGATTCGGCGATCGTGGTACAATGAATGGTGGCCGCGTGCTGCGGTCATTGAGCTCACATCCAACTCCAGTCATGTAGATGCGTAAAGCACTGTTTGCGATTCTCATTGCGGTACCGCTCGCGGCGCAGCAGCCGTCCACTTTCGATTTTTCCATCGAGAACA
>JBBSFT010000016.1:0-33557 GCA_038254845.1 Gemmatimonadales bacterium
GGAGTTCGCATCGCTGTCGGAAGCACCGAGATTGGCCAGGGTACGCGCACGATGCACGCGCAGATCGTCACCGACGCTCTTGGCATTCCCTACGAGCTCGTCGAGGTCGCGCAGCCCGACACGTCGCGCGTTGCCGACAGCGGGCCGACTGTCGCATCGCGCACATGCATGGTCGTCGGCAAGATTCTCGAAGAATGCGCGTATGAGATGAAAGAGAAGCTCGGCGGGCTGACTCCGGCGGAGTATTACGAGAAGAACGGCGAGATGTCGATCGAACGGATGTACGACCCGCCGGATTGGATCAAGTGGGACGATGCGCTCTACCGGGGCGATGCCTACGCGACCTACGGCTGGGGGTGCGACGTCGCGGAGCTCGAGTTCGATCGCGACATGTATGAGGTGCGGCCGATCAAGCTCACCGCCGTGCAGGAATTCGGGAGGCCAATTCATCCGGCACTCGCTCGCGGGCAGATCGAGGGAGGCACGGCTCAGGGACTCGGTTACGCGCTTCTCGAAAAAGTCGTGATGCGAAACGGTGCGATGGCGAACGGACAGCTCACGAACTACGTCATTCCGACGACGCTCGACATGCCGGAAGTCGATGTCGTGATGATGGAGAACCCGTATCCCGGCGGGCCGTTCGGAGCAAAAGGCCTCGGCGAGCTGCCGATGGATGGACCGGCTCCCGCCGTCGTGAATGCGTTGAGGCAGATGGGAATCGATGTGCGCGAAATTCCCGCAACACCCGAGCATCTCTCCACCTGCGTGGCCGCCTGATGCGATTCACGCTCAATGGCAACCTCACCGAGTATTCGGGCAATCCCGCTGCTCGGTTCATCGATGTGCTGCGCGAAGAATGCCTCCTCACCGGTGTCAAGGAAGGCTGCGGCGAAGGCGAGTGCGGCGCGTGTACAGTTCTCATTGACGGTGAGCCGGTTTGCTCATGCATCATTCCCGCTGGTCAGATCGAAGGGTCGGATGTGGTCACGATCGAAGGACTCGGCGGCGATCACCCGTTGCAGCACCTGTTCATGAACGAAGTCGGCGCGCAGTGCGGCATCTGCACGCCGGGAATGATCATGGCGGCGATGAAACTTGGTGACGCGCCAACTCTCGACGACGTGAAGACCGCGCTCGCTGGCAATCTCTGCCGCTGCACCGGCTACTCAGCCATCTATCGCGCGATCATGAAGTGGAAAGGAATGCCGGAGCCGGGAGAGGCAGGCAGCCTCGTGATCGAATGAAGATCGCAGTCTCCGGGCTCGACTTCCGGCGAGCGCTGTCGGTTGATGAAGCGCTCGGCATTCTTCGCGAGGAGCAACGCACGCCGGTTGCCGGTGCGACCGATGTGTACGTGGCGCTCAACTTCGGCACGCTCGTGCCGAAGCAGTTTCTCGATATCTGGGCGCTTGACGAGCTGCGGACTATTTCGATGCGCGGCGAGACGCTGGTGATCGGTGCGCTGACGAGCTATACGTCGCTGATCGAATCGCAGCTCGTCAACCGGCATGTTCCGATGCTCGTGCAGGCATCGCGGCTCGTAGGTGGCGTGCAGATTCAGAATCGGGGAACTCTCGGCGGTAACGTCGCGAATGGATCGCCCGCGGCAGATGGTGTACCGGTGCTCTCGGCCGTGGACGCGACCGTTGTGTTGCGCAGTGTTGACGGTGAGCGGCGCGTTCCGCTCAATGACTACTATACGGGCTATCGAACGACCGTGATGCGCCCGGATGAGCTCATCGTTGCGATCGAAATCGATCCCATCGAGGGGAAGCAATGGTTTCGGAAGGTCGGCACGCGCGCAGCGCAGGCAATCTCCAAAGTAGTGATGGCCGCAGTGAGAGCATCGTCGCCGCGGATCGCGTTTGGAAGCGTGGCGGCAACTGTCGTGCGCGTTCCGAAAACCGAGAGCGCTCTCTCGTCCGGAGCCTCGATCGACGAGGCCGCCGGTATTTTGTCGCACGAGCTTTCGCCCATTGACGACGTTCGCTCCACCGCTGACTATCGCCGGCGTGTTTCGGTGAACCTGCTGCGGCGATTCTGGGCCGACACCGCCTGATTTTGCGCCACATAATCCGCAGCACTCGCGTCGTCACGCCGACAGGTGTGCGGCCGGCAACGGTTCATCTCGATGGTGCTCACATTGACGGACTCGGCGACTGGGATGAGACGCCGTCACACTCCGCGCTCGTGGACGCCGGCAATCGCGTAGTGATGCCAGGCCTCGTCGATATTCACGTGCATGTGAATGAGCCGGGGCGAACCGAATGGGAGGGATTTGCCAGCGCGACCCACAGTGCGGCGGCCGGTGGCATCACCACGATTCTCGACATGCCGCTCAATTCGATTCCGGCGACGAGCACAGTCGCGGCGCTCGAGGTGAAGAGAGAATCGGCGCGCGACAAGAGCGTGGTGAATGTCGAGTTCATCGGCGGTGTCGTGCCCGGCAACGCATCCGAGCTCGCTGGCTTGCGTGACGCTGGAGTGCGAGCGTTCAAGTGCTTCCTCACGCCATCGGGAGTAGATGAGTTTCCGAACGTCACCGAGACCGATCTCAGAATTGCTTTCCCGATTCTTGCCAGGCTCGGTCTTCCACTGATGGTGCACGCCGAAGATCCGGCGATGATTCGTCCCGCTCCGATGTCGCGGCGCTACACCGACTATCTCGCATCGCGGCCAGTAGAAGCCGAGTTGTCCGCGATCCGGCTTATGATTCGATTGATGGAGTGGTGTCCGACGCCTGTTCATATCGTTCATCTTTCCTCGGCGCGCTCACTCGAGCTCATTGGTGATGCGCGCGTGAGAGGTCTCCCGTTGACGGTCGAGACCTGCCCTCACTATCTGACGTTCGCGGCGGAAGAAATTCCCGACGGCGCGACTGAGTACAAGTGCGCGCCACCGATTCGTGATAGCGGCGAGCGCGAGGCCCTGTGGGCGGGCCTCGTTGCAGGCGATATCGATCTCGTTGCGTCCGATCATTCGCCATGCGTCGCGTCGCTCAAGGAAACCGGCGGCGACTTTTCCTCGTGTTGGGGCGGGGTTGCGTCGCTCGATGTGTCGCTGGCCGCGGTCTGGACGGGCGCGCGCGCACGCGGCATTGGCGTCGGGAGCATCAGCGAATGGATGAGCGAAGCGCCCGCACGACTGGCCGGCCTCTCGAATCGGAAAGGACGGCTCGCGCCGGGTTACGACGCTGACATCGTCATCTGGGACACCCTCGGTGCGTCAACCCGGCCGTCGCTACGTCACGTTTCGCCGTACTCGAGCATGACGCTCGATGGCGAGGTCGCCGCGACTTACGTGGCCGGCGATCGGGTGTTCCCAGCGACTCGCTGACTGGTCTGCTATCTTAGCGCCGTGCCCCCGTTCACTGACCTGATCGATCTCGCATCGGAGCGACTTGGCAGCTCAGTCGTTGCCGCCAACGACGAGTTCTTTGCGCCGAAGGAGGCATTGCTCAAGCCAACCGCGCCCGAATGGAAAGAGGGATTGTACACCGAGCGCGGAAAGTGGATGGATGGATGGGAGACGCGACGACGCCGCGAGCCCGGTTACGATTGGGCAATCATCCGCCTTGGCGCTCCGGGATACGTGCGCGGCGTGGTGATCGACACGTCGTGGTTCACCGGAAATTATCCCGAGCGGGCCGGCATCGATGTCGCGACGGAGGACGGCACGCCGTCGGTTGGGCGGCTGACGGGAGAAACCGTGTGGACGCCATTGATTGGCGAGACGGCGTTGGCGGGAAACGCGCCGAATGAGATTAGGTCGGATTCAGGCGACAGACGGGTCACGCATGTGCGGCTCAACATTTTTCCGGATGGGGGTGTCGCGCGGCTTCGCGTTCACGGCGTCGTCGCGATTCCTCCCAAGGTGGCCGCTGGTGCCCGTGAAGTAGATCTTGCAGCAATGGAAAACGGCGGTTTCGTCGTCGCCTGTACTGACATGCACTACGGGCATAGGCAGAATCTGATTCTCCCGGGCCGTTCAACGCACATGGGCGACGGATGGGAGACGAAGCGCCGGCGAGGCGCGGGTAACGACTGGAGTATTGTGAAGCTGGCATCGCGAGGCACCGTCAATCGAGTCGAGATCGATACGGACCATTTCAAGGGCAATGCTCCGGGAAGCTGCATGCTCGAATGTTTCGACGCGGGGAACGGTACGCCGGAATTCAATGCCGATACGGCGGCATGGCGCACGCTGGTTGCGAAATCCGCTCTGCAACCGCATGCCAGACACGTCTTCGATGTTGTCGAGCCACGCATTGCAACGCATGTTCGTCTCAACATCTATCCCGACGGCGGCGTTGCGCGTCTGCGTCTCCTCGGCACGGCGACAACTGAATGACCCATTCCATCGACGAGATCAATGCGCTGTCCAGGTCCGAAGCGGCCGAGATGTTCGCGGCGTGCTGCGGCGCAACGGCGTGGGTCGATCGAATGGTGGCGGGAAGACCATACTCCTCGGATGAAGAACTGCTTCAGGTGGCCGATTTAGCATGGAATGCAACGACAGCCGCCGACTGGCACGAGGCGTTCAGCCACCATCCGCGAATCGGTGAAATGGAAAGTGCCGCCGGCCAGGGTGAGCGCGCCAAACAATGGTCCCGGGCAGAGCAGGCGGGCCTGGCGTCGTCAAACATCCACGATCAGATGTTGCTCGTCAACCACGCGTACGAGTACAAGTTCGGCCACATTTACGTCGTGTACGCCGCCGGGAAGTCGGGCGAGGATCTGCTGCGACTTGCCCGTGAGCGTCTGAAGAACGACGCCGATACCGAGCTTGAGGTTGCCGCGAAAGAACAGCGCAAGATCACCAACCGCAGGCTGAGAGAGCTTCTTGGGGAAGAGTCGTGAGCACGATCAGCACTCATGTTCTCGACATGTCGCTGGGCCGCCCCGCTCCCGGAATTCGCGTTACTCTCCAGCGCGATAGCAGTGTCCTCGGCTCGGGAGTGACCGACGAGGACGGACGCGTGCGCGACCTGCTGCCGAGCGGGTCGCAACTGTCGGAAGGCGACTACCTGCTCACGTTTTCCGTCGCCGGCTATTTCGCCGAGACGAGACGGGAGTCGTTTTATGCAAACATCGACATCAACTTTCGCATCAGCTCTCCGTCAGAGCATTATCATGTGCCGCTGCTGCTGAGCCCGTTCGGATATTCTACTTATCGAGGCAGCTGACGTTCTCACCGGCTGACGTTCGAAAAGAACTGTCACCGCACCGGGCGGCCCGGGTGAAGAATTGGGTCCGACGCAAGCGGTCCTCGCATGCCGTCGTCAATCCACGCGCCGATCAGTGCTCTCTCCGCATCACTGATGTGGGTCTTGTTTCCCGGCGGCATGGTTTTCTGAACGACCGCGCGCTCGCGGATGCGCGCGCCGTGCGCGATGATCTGCGCCGGAGTATCGAACATCACTCCGGCCGGTGCGCCACCGAATGTCATGTCGGTCGGCCGCTCCGAGTGGCACACAGCGCACCGGCGATCGATGATGTGACGGACAGCTTCGAAGGTCGCCGGTTGAGTATTGGCAAACGCCGGAACTGGACGATCGGTGACCATCGTGAGAATTGCCCACAACGATGCAACCGTGAGCCCAATGGCAGCGGTGAGCCGAGCTTTCCACGACGGCACGGTCCACCGCGTGTTGAGCACGTGTCTGACAGCGGCACCGCCGGCGATGAGGACAAACAAAATCAGCCAGCTCAACCGGTGGCCGTAGAGTGCCGGGAAGTGATTGCTCACCATCAGCACAATCACTGGAAACGTGAAGTAGTTGTTGTGAATCGAGACGCGCTTCGCGCGTGCCGCGATCGCCGGATCCGCCCCGCTGTCTCCTGAGACAGACGCGACGAGCGCACGCTGAGAGGGGACGATGGTCCAGAAGACGTTGCCGGCCATGATCGTCGCGAGCATTGCGCCCACGTGAATGAATGCGGCACGCCCGCTCAGCAGCTGAGTCAATGCAATCGCAATGGCGGCGAGTCCGCCAACCCACACGATCGTGGCAACCGCCGGTGCGCGCGGCGCGACGAACCGCTGCATCCCTTCGTACAACATCCATCCGCCAAGAATGCCGGCGATGCCGACGATTGACGCGGGGACATGATTGATTGAGCCTGTCGGATTGTCCACCATCGACGCGCGTCCGCCGGCGTAATAGACGATGACGAGCAACGCGGCGCCCGTCAGCCACGTCGTGTACGCCTGCCATTTGAACCAGTGCAGCGGCGCCGGCATCTCTTCGCCGTCGAGCAACGTTTTCTCGACGTAATAGAATCCGCCACTGTGCAGCAGCCAGATCGTGCCGAGGGGCTTTCGGGTTTTCCCGTTGGCGGTTGCCGGGACCAGACTGCGGTCGAGCCAGTTGAAGAGAAGTGAATTGCCGACCCACATGATTCCGGCGATGACGTGAACCCACCGGGCGGCGAGATCGAGCAGCTCGATGGTGCTGCCGTTCATTTCCTTCCCTTCATGATCCTCACGAAGCTGCGACCCCGGAATTCCTCCGCGGCCAATCCTGTCATCTTCAGCGCTTCGGCTTCCGTGATCGCGCCGGAGTTGATCCCGCGCAGGAAGAAGTTCAGCAGCCCCTGGCCGGTCGCAGCATCGTCGAACACGTCACCGACGAGAGTGGCCTGCGCGGCCTTGCCGACAAAATTGCTGAGGCGCACACCGGCAGCGTCGATTCCCTCGAGGAAAAAGCTGTACAGCGCAGCGTAGCGTGTCACGAGCTGTGCAGGATGAAGATCCCAACCCTGGTAGAAACCGCCCGCGAGCGAGTGGCGAATGTCGTCGAAATGGAGTTTCCACGCTGCGTGGACGCTTGCTTCATTGTCGGCGGTCTGCTGATCCGTCAGCGTTCCCCCTGCCGCCGGCCGATGAATGGGCACTGGCATCACTGTCGTCGAACCGTCCGACAGCCACACATCGGTGCCGGCAAATGCGACCTGCATGAAGTGCTTCGCGAAATCGCACGCTTGATGGCGCATGCGCTGATGAGCAGCCGTAATGTTGATGCCGGCCGTGTAGTCATAAGTCCCGAAATGCGCGCCGCGAAGGCGACCGTCCGATGCGTCTCGTACGCGAGCCAACAAGGATGTTCCGCTCGAGTCCATCACGATCTGCGGTGTCTCGACCATCAGCTCGAACTTGAGCGTTCCGTCGGCGAGCCCGAGCTTGCGCTCGAGCCCGCGGAGCACGGCAACGGTGTATTCCACCTGCTCGATGATTGTCACTTTCGGAATCGTGACGATCCACCGCTCGGGAATGCCGCCCGCCTCCACGAGTCTTGTAACCACGACATCGAGCGTGCGAATACTCCGGACGCGCATCTCTTCGTTGAGCGGCTTGACTCGAAGCCCGATGAATGGCGAGAGAGTATCCGCCGCCATCCCCTTCGTCACCTCGCCGGCGACGACCACGGCATGATGATCCTCTTCGGCGTCGGGGCGATTTCCGTAGCCGTCCTCGAAGTCGATTCGGAAATCCTCGATCGGTTCGCGCGCAAGCTTGTCGCGGACACGTTTGTCGATTGTGTCGAGCGCCGGATGACGGCCAATACCAAGCGCTCTTCCCATCGCGGCTGAGTCAGGGAGATATTGGCTCATCGACCGGAGTGCGATCGCCCCCAGTTTTGGAACTGAGTCAGCCGCGAAGAGCTGGGCGCCGCCGTAGACGGTGTGGACCGGCTGGCGTCCAGGCCCTTCGCCAGGGTGGTCTCGGGCAAAGGCGAGGTTTGCCTCGCGGAGTGCGGCGAGCACATCTGCAACCATGGAATCGCTGTCGATTTCGCTTGCCCGCGTGTCAGGTTTCACGGGCACAAGCTTGCACAGAACGGGCGGTATTTGGAAGTGTTTTCCCGTTGTGCGCCGTCAGGCGTTGTAGATCTTCCCGCTTTTCTGTCGATACAACTCGAGAACGCTCCGGGCCTCATCGCGCAAAACATTTCTGACGATGGTGATGCCGCGATCCTCGAGATACTTGTATGATTCGGGAAACACCGGGCCCTCGTCGAAATTGAGTAACGACGCGTCCTCGCGGGCTGCACCGTACACGACACGCTGGACTCCGCTCCAGAGCGTGGCGCCGAGGCACATAGCGCAGGGCTCGCACGAGGTGTGGAGCTCGTGGACGGGCATTCCCGGGCCACTGAGTGAGAACGACCCGACTCGCTGCTGCGCCATCATGAACGCCACCATCTCGCCATGCAGAGCGCAGTTGTTCAACCGCACCACGCTGTTCATCCCGACTGCGACAAGGCGTCCCGTGACGGACTCGAACACGGCCGCGCCGAATGGCCCTCCCGATTCGCGCTCGACATTGGCTCGCGAGATGGCAATCGCCAGACGCATCCTGTCGGTGTCAGTCTCATAGGGGCGCTTCCAGTCAACGACCGAATCGACCCACTCCGGATATTCCACGTTCACGGCGGGACGAGAAGTTGCTGCGTTCATATCAACAAGGTTGGCTTGTCTGGTTGCCCGTGGGAAGTGGAGCTCAGGGTGGAGCCTGTTGGTGGGAGCGCCAACGACACACGATCCGCGGCCGTATCAACGTTGACTGTCCAACCGCCCGCCCTTCACGAGGTGCCAGCAGTAGGTCTGTCGATCCCCGACTATTTGTTGTCCAGCTCGCGGAGCTCGTCGGCGGCGGCCAGCACGTAGCCGATTTCCTTTGAGAGCGCGCGCGCTTCCTGCGTGACGCTCGTTACGTCCTCGAGGGCGGATTGAAGTCCTGATGATCTCATCTTGAGCAGGTCGAGCGTCAGGTTCTGAAGCAGAAGCCCGGCGCTCTCGTACTGCTCGGCCAGTCTCTCTCGCGACGCGACGAGATTGGCTAGCATCTCGCGTTGCCGCCGGAGCAGCCTCAGCATTCGCTCCTTGTCGGACGCCGTGTCCGATGACTGTTCCATGCGGCCGATTCGCTCGTCGAGTGACACCATCCGCTCAGGGGCGATCTCGCCGTCGAGCCGGTGCAGGGCCGTAGCAAGAGCGGCGATGCGATCGTAGAGACTGTCAGAAGTGCCTTTCACGTCTGGCAGCATCGTTCGCTCGGTGTCGCTCAGCTTCTCGACGAGATTTCGCACCGTTCGGCGGTCATTGATCGCCTGGCGCAACACGTCGCCGCGCGGGCTGATGAGCACTTCACGGCTGACTCCTGACGCGTCAACATCGCCGGTTGCCGGCGTTGACGTCAGTGATGGCATCGGCGCATCTGGCCGGCCAATCGACTGCTGATCGCGCGGCAGATAGGGCGGTGTGCGGCCAAAGATATCACCGATTCTGGCGCCGGACGCCCAGAGGCCTCCGATCTGCGAGAACAATCCCATCGCCATTCCCATCGCAGGAAAAATCGCCCACCAGAAGTGATTGTGAGTGCCCTGCTGTGTAGCGGCATTGATGCCGAACAAAAACGCGGACGTTCCCACATAGCTTGCAAGCTGGCGCTTGAATTTTCTCACGCGCTGCGGAAGCGGAAGCGAGTTTTCCTTCTCTTCTTCCAACCGTTCCTTCTCGCCTCTCTTCATCCGGCGGGCTTCACGGCGGGCCAAGCGACCACCGAATGCCGGATCGAACATGTTCTCGAACTGGCGAGGCATCATCGGCTCCATCAAACCGCCGAACGGTCCCGTCGCCATTGGCCCTCGCGCCGGTTGCGACGGGCTCATGAGCGTTGGATACGTCGACGGGTCGATGCTCGGAACCGGAGCGCCATCGATCGCGCTGACGACTTCGTCGCCTTCGGCGAAGCGATTTGCGGGATCTTTTTCGAGCAGGCGAAGAATTATCCGTTCCAGATCCGGTGGAACGCCAGCGCGAATGCTCGATGGCGGAACGACCCGCTCGGTTACCTGCTTCATCATGATGACCGGAGTCGTCGGCCCGTCGAACGGTGGCTGGCCGGTCATCATGTAGTAGCCGACTGCGCCGAGCGAGTAGAGATCGGAGCGGCCGTCGAGCTCGCGATCCCCGGCGCATTGCTCCGGCGACATATAGGCCGGAGTGCCGATGGCAGTTCCGGTCGCGGTCAAGCGAGAGCTTCCTTCGGTCGCGGCGCGGGCGATACCGAAATCGGTGACCATGGCGCGTCCCGATTGTGAATCGATCAGAATGTTATCCGGCTTGATGTCTCGGTGAACTACGCCGCGGCCATGCGCGTAGGCCAGCGCATCGGCGACTTCGCGTAGCACTCGTTTCGTGTCGGGGAACGGCAAAGCGCCTTGCGTCCTGACGCGCTCGCCGAGGTTCTGACCAGCGACCAGCGCCATGACGAAGTACGCCAGGCCGTCGCGTTCATCGACAGAATAAATCTGGACGATGTGGGGGTGATTGAGCCGCGCCGATGTTTCTGCCTCGCGCATGAATCGCTCGCGGATGTCAGTCCTGAACGCCAGGTCGGGAGGAAGGAGCTTGATCGCGACATCGCGCTTGAGTCTCGTGTCGCGGGCGCGATATACGATTCCGGCGCCCCCGCGTCCGATCTCCCGGACGAGATCGTAACCGGGAGCGAGGGCCTGCTCGACTCGCGTCTTGAGCTCGGAGTCAGAAGTTGGCTGGGTGGGATTCGTCAAGCTTGTCGCAGGGAAGTTTTTTATGGCAGCGCTAGTCTACTACTACGGCCGCGGCTTGGCGAGGGCGCATGCTCTCGATGAGTTGAAAACTTTCGACCGAACCAGAGTCGGGGCGCAGGCCGCCTCAGGAATCGAGCGAGATGGATGGCGTGCAGCATTTGCAGCGATCACCAGTCAAATGATTCAGACTGTCTATCACGACGACGGCTACCAGGCAGACCGAACTAGTATCCTAGTTGACAATTCCAAGGAGGCCGACGACCTTAATACTATGAACATAGTCGGTAAGTCCGGTGTTGACAATCCGGTCCTTGGTGAGCGCGAAGTGGAGATTATGCGCGTCCTTTGGGTCGCGGGCTCGGGTACGGTTTCAGAGGTCAGGAGTAAGCTCGCTGCAGAGTTGGCATACACGACGGTGTTGACTATCCTCCGAAACCTCGAGGCCAAAGGGTACGTCGCGCATGAAGAGGAAGGTCGCGTGCACCGTTACTCGCCACTTCTTGGCAGACGGGAGGCAACCCAGGCGGCCATCAGCCGGGTTGTGGACGCTTTTTTCGAAGGGTCGCCCGAGCAACTTGTCCGCCATCTCGCCCATACCGGAATGGTAGGACGAAAATCGTTGAAGAGAATTCGACGTGAGCTGGCGAAAGGCCAGCTCGAGCCGCTTCCGGCCGGCCCCAACGCTTTTCGCACCAAGAAGGGCCGCCCGCAGGGCACGCAAGGGAGTGAGGCTGCAGCGCGAGCAGTCAGCCCCGGTAGATCGTGATGACGGTGGTCTCGAACTCGCGCCTCAAATTGCCGACAGGCAGGTCGTGCCCGATCTCGTGCTCGACGGCAAGGATCCGGGAGAAATGCCGCCGGTTCCAGCTCTCGACGATTCGATCGAGAACGCGTGATCCGTAGGGAGGATCGGCGAACGCGATCTCATACCGGTCGGCCTCCAGTGCCTCGGCGAACTGAAGGGCGTCGCGCTTGAAGACGCGCGTTTTCCTGATCAGGCGGAGCGACGCAATGTTTGCCTTGAGTGCGTGAAGGCTGTCGGGTTTCCACTCGACGAAATCGGCGGTAGACGCGCCGCGTGAAATGGCCTCGAGACCAAGCGCACCGGTTCCTGCGAACAGGTCGAGAATCCGGGCGCCCGCCAGGTCTGGTCGCAATGTTTTTAGCAGCTCGTCCCGAACGTGTTCGGCCGTCGGGCGTACGCGTGAGCCCTGGGGCGACGTCAGGTCGCGGCCGGCGAATCCCCCTGCAATAATTCTCATCCTTCCGACAATGTAGGGGACACCCGGTTTCGAGCGCGTTGCTGGACTTTGACTGGGCCATCCACCAGAATTAAGGCTCCTTCTATTGGAGTAACCATGCGCGTCCGCATTTATACTGCCTGTCTTGCGACGGCCTTCATTTCGAGTGTCGTGCAGGCCCAGCAGGCCCCTGTGGCATCGGCATTCCGGGATTTCGCGGCAGACGAAGCGAAGAATCTCATCGCCTCGGCGGAACAGTTTCCCGCCGCAAAGTACTCGTACAAGCCGACTCCCGCGCAGATGAGCTTTGGAGACATCGTCGTTCACCTCACCCAAGGCAATGACTATCTGTGTGGAGCGATCGGCGGGGTGAAGGCGCCAACCCGCACAAAGCTCGGAGCGACAGCGCCCAAAGATCAACTCGTGGCGCGCCTCAAGGAGACGTTCGATTTCTGCAAGACGTCCCTGGCGAACCTCGATGATTCCAAGCTCAATGACCAGCTCGATTTCTTTGGACGGAAAATGAGCCGCGCATCGGTAATGACGCTGACAACGGGTGACTGGGCAGATCATTACAGCCAGTCAGCTATTTACCTGCGACTGAACGGGATGCTTCCGCCGACGGCGAAGAAGCCGAGTACGTGAGGCCGATGCGATAATGAGGACGGGTGAACGTTCTCGACCTGTCTGGCGAAGACTGTGAGAGCGCAAGGCTTCACCGACAAATACCGAACGAGAGGCGATCTGCGTGAGACTGTTCCGCCAGCATTCTTATCCGTGAACGCGCTGAATCCACGCGTAACGAATCTGCGTGACGGGTGGATCGTGTGATCCCATCTGCCACCCTGACCGGCAACCGGTCCCGCACGTACTCGCGGTGCAGCCATCCGGTCGGTGTTCGCACCCACCATGCGACTTCGTGAACGATGGCTTCACGGCGTCCAGTCGCGGTGCTCCCTGGATCGGAGACGGTCCGTATGTTGTGCTCGGTGTACCCGACGCGCGCAGTGTCCCCCTGCACGAGGATCGTGTCGAGCGTAATCGACCAAAGGTCAAGACTGTGCATCGCCGCGAAATATTCCTGCCACCAGGCCCGGCCGTCTTCGCTTGCTGTATCAGAGGGGCTGAAGAGGCGAAGCACGCGGTTGACATCCTTGGCCGCGACGGCGCGGCCCATCTCGGCGTACTGTTTCTTTAGCGCGTCGCACACCGCCTGCGTCTCGAAAGACCGGACGCTGGAAGCTCCCCTCGTTGGGGCTATTCCACGTGTGCATCCGCTCGCTGTCCCAAGCCCCAGGCAAATAACAGCGAGCCATCGAACGCGGCGTTGACAGCCGATGCTCGTCACGTGCGGGATTGTTTTTCGAGGTTGGCGAGGGCGACTGCGGCATTCCTCTTGAGTCCTCCGAGCTTCGCCCGCTTCATGGGCGACCCTCTGAATTCGACGCGGAATGTCTCGTCGTCCATCGCCAGAATTTTTTTGGCAATCGTTTCGGCATCGTTGGAGATCAATGCTGCCCGCGGCCCGAAGTCCGTCACCTTCAGCTTCTGCGCAAAGCGGATATTCCACGGGCAGACATCCTGACAGATGTCGCACCCGTAAATCAGGGCACCTACCTGCTCCCGCAACGACGGTGGGATATCGCCCCGCGCCTCGATGGTCAGATAGGAGATACAGCGAGTTGCATCGAGCACCCGCTCGCCGACAAACGCATCGGTTGGACACGCATCGAGACAGCGCGTACAGGTGCCGCACCGATCGGCTTCGAATGGCGGATCGGTTTCCATCTCGATGTCGAGAAGCAGGGCCCCGATGAAAAAGAACGAGCCGATCTTCGGATTGACGAGGTTGGTGTTCTTTCCAAACCAGCCAAGGCCCGCGCGGCGAGCCAGATCTCGCTCGAGAATCGGACCGGTATCGACGTACGACTTGCCGGGAACGGTAAAACCAACCTTCGCGGCGATCCAGAGGTGCAGTGCGTGGAGTCTGCTCCACATCAGGTCGTGATAGTCGTCGCCCCTCGCGTACCGCGCGACCGGACCCGTCGGCTCGGCGCCACCATACTCGAGTCCCACTACGACAGCACACGATGACCCCGGAAACGGCAACCTGGAATCGCGCCGCTTGGCCGCGCCCCGTGGGAGATAAGCCATCTCGCCGGAATATCCCTGCTCGATCCATTCGTCGAACATCGGCGCAGTCTCGGCCGGCCCGAGCCGCGTGATGCCCGCGAGATCGAAACCCAGGCCGTAAGCCTGCGCTTTCACCAGGCTGGTTAAACCCGGGTCGGTGGCGACCGCCGCATCATTCACACTCGTCCTTCACTGCCCATCTGGCGTACCGCTCGACATCGCGCACCGGCGGCACGGCATCATAGTCGCCATAAGCCGTATACATGCGCCATCGAATGTATGTGGCATCGGGCAAAGGAAGAAACGGAAACCGCTCCTGCCACTCCCTAGACCTGAAGCGCCATGCGACCTTGAGAAGATCGACGGCTAGTCGCGGGCGAATAATCGCCCTGCGGGCAAGCGCGAACGTTAGGCGGGACCATGACATCGATCAGGTAATATAGAAGACATGAAAGTCGAGCACGGCAGCACTGTGATTGGACTCATCTCCGATACGCACGGTCTCCTCCGTCCGTCAGTTCATGCAGCACTGGCAGGGGTTGACCAGATCTTTCATGCAGGCGATGTGGGAGACGATGAAATACTCGATGAATTACGCATCATCGCCCCAGTCATGGCTGTTTACGGGAACACTGACTACGCTGACAACCCTCAGTTGAAACAGGAGATCGCTCTCGACATCGACGGAGTTACCATCCATGTGAGCCACGGCCACGAGGTTGGAAGCCCTACTCCAGAACGGCTCGCTGCCAGATATACTCAGGATGTCATCATTTACGGCCACACCCACAAGCAACTGGTGACCACGATCGGAAATCAGCTGATCATCAATCCCGGCGCCGCGGGTCAGCAACGCTTCAAGCTTCTACCGTCAGTGGCACGCCTCAAGATTGAGAACGGAACCGCTTCCGTGGAAACGATCGCTCTTGCTTGAGATTGCAGGCGACGCGGTTCATGTATGGGAGGCACCCCTCACCGTCCCGGCCGCCAGCGTGCGAACCCTCTTCGAGATGCTCTCGCCGTGGGAACAGGATCGCGCACGAAAATTCGTCGAGGATCGTGGCTACAATCAGTACGTGATCTCGCGCGCTCACATGCGTCAGGTACTCGCCCGCTACACCGGCATCGACCCCAGCCAGATCGAGTTCACGATCGTCGGCGACGGTAAGCCCGCACTCGCAAAGCAAGGTCACCGAAAGATCTTCTTCAACAACACCCACTCGGCCCAACTTGGATTGATTGCCGTCACAGTCGGCCGCGAGGTTGGCATCGACATGGAGCACATCCGTGAGCTTCCGCGGGCGCTTCAGGTTTCGAAACGTTTTTTCACACCGGAAGAGCACGAGTCACTTCTGAACCTCAGTCACGACGACATGATTCGGGCATTTCTTTCCATTTGGACGCGGCGCGAGGCGGGAACGAAAGCCCGTGGTGCCAGCGTGTGGAGGGGGCTCGGAAGCTGGAAGGGATCTCGCATGGCACGTCGCCCGGGCATAATCGCCAACGAGTCAACCGAGTTCACGACCACAATGCTCGACCTTGGCCCCGACTATATCGGAGCGGTCGTGGCCGCGGGCTCCGGTTGGAGCGTCCAGATGCGCGGACCCGTTACCGAAATGAAATCACTGACCCTCACACCCGGATTCGTTTCATGAGGATTCAACCGCTCGTTGCCGCGATGATAATCTCCCTTGCCAGCGCCGCATGCTCCGGCAGACACTCCGTATCCACCGGCGACATCGAACCGGTTGAAACTCCCCGCGAGCTTGGCATCGACGATATCAGCGCCGCCGCGGTCAACGCTCCACCAACACCGATGACCATGAAAGCAGATGCCGGACCGGTCATCACGCGCGCGCAGATTCTTCTCGACCGCTCGCGCTTTTCCGTCGGCGTCATCGACGGCCGCGCGGCGAAAAACACGGCGCTGGCGATCTACTGGTTTCAGAAAACGCAGAACCTCCCCGCCACTTCGGTTCTCGACACCGTGACCTACAACCGGCTGCTCGCCGTCGCCGGCTCGAGGCCCGCCGTGGCGCCGGTCACGCTCGACGCGGCGATGCTGAAAGGCCCGTTCGTCGTTCTGCCGCACAACGTGTACGATCAGGCAAAACTGGATTGCCTCTGCTATGCCTCCGTGACCGAGATGCTGGCCGAACGGTATCACACCTCGCTCGAGATCATGCGCAAGCTCAACCCTGGAGTCGGCTTCGCCACGCTGAAGCCCGGCGATGTCATCTGGGCTCCCTCGCTCGATCCCGCTCCGGGACCTGCTCTAAAACGAATAGTCCGAATCCAGGTCGCCAAAACTGGCAACTATGTACATGCCTACGCCGCCGATGGTTCGCTCATCCATCACTTTCCGTCCACGCTTGGATCACAATACGACCCGTCGCCGACAGGCCACTATCGTGTTACCGGAGTCGCGTGGAATCCGACGTTCAACTACGATCCGACGCTCTTTTCCGATGTCCCCGATTCGAAGCCGGGAGCGCGGCTTCCGCCAGGACCCAATTCGCCGGTCGGTGACGTGTGGATTGCATTGTCAAAGGAGCACGTGGGCATTCACGGCACACCGAACCCCGAAACGATCGGGTTCGCGAGCTCCCATGGCTGCGTGCGTCTCACCAACTGGGATGCAACGCGACTCGCTCACGCCGTGCCAACAGGAACGAAAGTGGAGTTTACGACCTAGCGCCTGAGAAATGATCGGCCGTCGAGTCCGTCAGGGATCGGAATGCCAAGAGCATCGAGCGCACTCGGCATCACATCCACTGTACGTCGCGGCGTTGACGGCAGCGGCTTGTTCGTCAACAGCGGCACCAGCATGTGATCGCGATGAAGCGCACCGTGCGACGAATAGTGCGGAATCGGCTCATAGCGCGCTCGAAAATCCCAGTTGCGGGCCGCCGATAGAATTATCTCCCCTGACCGCTTCGCGTCGGACAATCGAGAAATCTGGACGAGTGAGTCAGGATAGTCGGTCGCGAACGTGATGTCGTAGGCTTCCCCATCACTCAACGAGGTCTGCGCTCCAATCCCCAGCGGATCGCCGGTGACGGGCGCGTACGAAATGCCCGTCCGCGTCCATTCGAGTCGCGCGTGACCCCGGCTCTTTGCGTGTACCTCACAAGCGCCTCGATCGACCGGCAATATCATGAGGTCGACGGAATCCCGGGCCAGCAACGCGTCGCGCAGAACCTGCCATCTTCCGCCAAGGTCAGCCAGCCCGGGTCGAGTCCGGCGGCGCAGGTCGCAGTAGATGTGCGCCATCGCATTTCCGCTCACCATCACCGCCGTCTCTCCCTGCATCCCATAGACGAACGGATGCGCAATCGTCCTGAAGCCGAGTCTCGCAACAAATCCGGCGAGGTCTTCATGTTGCTCGACCGGCGAGTGGCCGTGATCACTCACCACCCACAAATGAGTGTCTCCCCACGTGCCACGCCGTTCGGCGCCGGCTCGAATGTCGCGCACCGCATCATCTACAATCTTCAGCGCACGATCGACGTAGGCTCCGGAGTGACCCTCGGAATGCGACGTCTTGTCGATGCCGGTCAGCGCGACGAAAACAAAATCGGGATTCTTCCGCCGGATCTGCTCTTCGACTTCGCCGGCGATGTACCGATCGATCGCGAGCCATCCGCCGACCTTGCCGCTGAAATGTGTTTTCGCGGTGCGGGCGACGAACGGCAGACCGTAGCCGATTCGATTTGCTGATGGAAGTCCGCGATTGATCATGTTGAGCGCACCGATGCTCGACTTGGCGAGATCGAAGATGGTCGGCGCATCGGCATCGATATCCGCGTCGATCCGTCGCATCTCATAGCCGACGTAGCTCCGCGAATGACCCGGGAGGCGCGACGTCTTTCGCTCGCGATCGTACCACCTCAATCCGGGTAGCCCGATCGGACCGGGATAGCGGCCCATGAGAAACGGAACGTACGCCGGGCCCGTAACCGATGGGAACACGGACGTGATGGTATGCATGCCGCCTTCGGCGCGAAGAGTGCTCAGTGAGGGAACAACGCCGCGCCGCATTGCGTCGGCGAGAATGTCGGGACGCGCGCCGTCGGCGACGATGACTATTACGGGCAACGGCTCATCTTGCTAGTGTCATGTCATGAAGAAAAAGAAAACTATCGATAGCAGCGCTGCTGCCGCGAAGCCTCGCCGGCCGCGCCCGAAGCATCCTCGCACTCCCACCGGCAAGAAGGCCGATCCCGAGCTGCGAGCATCAGCGGAGAAAGGAGCGCGAGCCGGCACGCGTGAGAGAATGGAGGAAGGTCACCTCATGGCGGGTCGCACGCCACCATCGCAAATGCCGCAGCGGCGGGCGAGTGACAAGCGTCAGGTTGACGACGCGATTCGCAGCGATTCACTGGTGACCGAAGACGAGAAACTCCTTCAGCAGCCCGCGCCGGGAATTGACTTTACGCGTACGGACCCGTGGCGTGTGTTGCGAATTACAGGCGAGATCATCGAAGGCTTCGACACGCTTTCTTCGGTCGAGAAGGGCGTGACGATCTTCGGGTCGGCCCGAACTTCTCCAGAAGATCCGATGTACAAGGCGGCCGAAGAAGTCGCGCGCCTCCTCGCCGAGGCAGGCTTCTCGATCATCACCGGAGCCGGCCCGGGCATCATGGAAGCCGGCAACAAGGGTGCGCATCTCGCCGGCGGTCGATCGATCGGCTGCAACATCGAGCTGCCGTTCGAGCAGGGCGCGAACCCGTACGTCGATACGCTCGTTCGCTTTCGCTATTTCTTCGTTCGCAAGACGATGTTCATCAAGTATTCGGTGGCGTTCATCATCTTTCCGGGCGGATTCGGCACACTCGATGAGCTGTTCGAGGCAATCACGCTCATTCAAACCGGCAAGATCTATCAATTCCCGGTCATCCTGTTCGGCCGCCACTACTGGGCTGGCCTGCTGCGCTGGCTCCAGACGCGAGTCCTCGCCGAGAAAAAAATCTCGGCTGGTGACATCGACCTGATGATTCTCACCGACGACCCGGCGGAAGCGGCGCACGCTGTGATCAATTCATATGCACCGCAAGCGCAGAAAGCCGATGAGCGTGTCGACGTACCGGAGGCCCAGGCCTAGCCGCGTGTTGCGGCCCCGCGATGGCTTGTTAGGTTCCAAATATCGAGCGCCCATCCGACTGGATCGGGCGCTCGGGTTTTTTCCTCACCTCAGGTTGCATCCCCGATGATCGAGAAACTGAAGGCGACCCTTGGCGCCGAAGCCGAGAAGCTGCAGCATGAGCTCAACGTCATCCTGCCCGCGGAAATCCGGAAAGCGGTCGAGCATGGCGACCTCCGTGAAAACAGCGAGTACAAGGCTGCTCTCGAGCGCCAGCAGTTCGTGCAGGCGCGCCTTGGACAACTCCGCCAGCGTCTCAGCAAGCTGTCATCGATCGACATCGCCCAGATTCCGGCGGACAAGGTCGGACTCGGCTCCGAGGTGACAGTGGAGGATGAAAAGACGGGCACGAAGGAGACCTACAACCTCGTGTTTGGAGATTCGGTCGAGTTTGAAGAAGGCCACGTCAGCATGTCGTCGCCGATCGGTCTTGCTCTCGTTGGCCGTGGCGTTGGCGATTCCACTATCCTCAAGCTTCCGGCCGCTGTTCGCCGGCTCAAAATCGTCAAGCTGAAGACAATTCACGAAAGCTGACGGCATCGCTCGATTCTGATTCCGAATCAACGTCACATAATCTCGAAAATCCGCGCCACCTCGGCTGAATACTCATCGAGTCGAGCGGCCGTCAACCGCTGATCCCAGCCGAGGATGGCGGCCATTTGCCTGGCTGCCGCAGGTGCTGCCTGGATTCCGTGGTCCGCTAGCTCGAACGCGATGTGAGTGCGCCGGATCATCACATCGGCGATGGTAACAGCCATCTCGTCGGTAGCGGCGAGCGCGACATCGGACAGAGTGTACATCAGACCCTGAGCGACAGACCGCGCGAGACCGGGTTGAGCAGCCTCGAGCGCGGCCCTTCTCTCATTCCGGTCCTGTCCGGGAAGACTCTCTTCGGCAGTTCGCGATTGGAGCGGGTTTGCCCCAAGCAATTCGAGGGAGCGGTCAACGACTTCAGCGGCCATTGATCGGTACGTCGTGAGTTTTCCTCCGCTCACCGTGATGACGCCAGTGGCATCGCGAACGATGAGATGCTCGCGCGAGATACTCGACGGATCAGTCTTGCCTGATGGCGCTGCGAGCGGACGAATGCCGGCCCATGCCGACGTGACGTCGTCCGGCGTGAGCTTCGCATCGGGGAAGTACGCGTTCGCGGAATCCATCAGGTATCTCACGTCTCCATCACTGGCCCGCACCAAGTCAGGAGACTCGCTTGTGAACGTATCGGTTGTCCCGACAATCGCCTGATCGCCGCCCGGAATCACGAACATGACCCGGCCATCCGTCGGAGACGTGAGCGTGACCGCCGCGCGGTTTCCAATGCGCTGACGGGGCACCGCGATGTGGCAACCTTTCGTTCCTTCGGACTGCCATGGTCCCGTCGCGCTTATTACTACGCGAGTCCGCACGCGGGCTTCTCCGTCGCCAAGCTGATCGCGGACGATTGCGCCATCCACCTTTCCGGCCGATGTCGTCAGTGACGACCGCCGCGCATAGTTCACCGCCACGGCTCCGTGCATCACTGCGCTCGTGACGTTCGCAAGCGTGATGCGAGCGTCGTCGGTAGAAGCGTCGTAGTAGCTCGCTCCGCCAACGAGCGTTGTGGTCGCGAGACACGGCTCGTGCTCGAGGACTTCCGTGACGCTGAGTGAGTGGTGGCGCCGCAGCCGCGCGGTGCCGGCGAGGAAGTCATAGGCCGTGAGGCCGGCCCGAAGCTTCCACCGGGGCAATCTCGCGCCGCGATATACCGGCCACGTGAATTCGAGTGGCGTCACGAGATGAGGGGCGATCCGAAGAAGTGTCTCGCGCTCGCGCACCGATTCGCGCACAAGCCGAATCTGGCCATGCTCGAGGTAGCGAATGCCGCCATGGACCAGACGCGATGAGCGGCTCGACGTTCCGCTTCCCCAGTCACCCTTGTCCACGATCGCCACGCTCAGCCCGCGCATCGCCGCATCGCGCGCGATCCCGGCGCCAGTGATCCCACCCCCGATGATGAGCACGTCGAACACTCTCGATTCGAGAGCCGCGAAGGAGCGCTGCATCCTAGAAAGATACCCACGCCCAGCCTAAGTTCCGGTCATGCCCACGTTCGGAAATGGTCGTCGCGTCGCCATCGTCGCCGGAGTTCGTACTCCGTTCACCAAAGCCGGCACCGCCTTCAAGTCGATCTCTGCGATCGACCTCGGCAAGCTGTGTGTGGCCGAGCTCATTCAGCGAACGAATCTGAATGGCAATGAAGTGCAGGCTCTCGTCTTCGGAACCGTTATCCCGTCCGTGGTCGCGCCAAACATCGCGCGCGAAGTTGCGCTGATGCCATTGCTCCCGAAAGGCGTTCAGGCATTCAGTGTCAGCCGCGCGTGCGCGTCCGCCAATCAGGCCATCACCGATGCTGCGGATCAAATCGCTCTCGGCCATGTCGACGTTGCCATCGCCGGTGGCGCGGAGTCGCTTTCGAACGTTCCGATTCTTCACTCGGCGGGAATGGCTGAGGCGCTCGTGCTTGCATCGAAAGCAAAAACGCTGACAGGTCGCGTCAAGGCACTCGCCCGTGTCAGACCGAAGGATCTCGTGCCGATTACACCAGCGATCGCCGAGCCGTCGACTGGTGAAACGATGGGGCAGTCGGCCGAGAAGATGGCGAAGCTCAACGATATCTCGCGCGAGGATCAGGATCACTTTGCGCTGCGATCCCATCGGCTCGCTGCTGCAGGCACCGCGGATGGTCGACTGCGGGCCGAGATGATGCCGGTGTACGTGCCACCGCGCTATGAAACGGTTCTGACCTCCGACAACGGGATTCGCGCCGACACCAGCTATGAGCAGCTGGCCGCACTCAAACCTGTCTTCGACAGGCGCTATGGCAGCGTCACGGCAGGAAACGCGTCGCCGCTCACCGACGGCGGAGCATGTGTGCTTCTCATGAGTGAAGCGAAAGCCAAGTCACTCGGCTACGCGCCACTCGGTTACATCAAGTCGTATGCGTACGCCGCGCTTGATCCCGGCGAGCAGTTGTTGCAGGCGACGGTGCTCGCTGCGCCGGTGGCGCTGGCGAGGGCTGGATTGACGTTGCAGGATATCGACTTGGTCGAGATGCACGAGGCATTCGCGGCGCAGGTATTGTCAAACTTGCGTGGATTCGAGTCGCAGTACTGGGCTGAGCGGGCGGGGTTCTCGCAACCCGTCGGTAAGGTCGATCTGGCGAAGCTCAATGTGATGGGCGGATCGGTGGCGATTGGCCATCCATTTGGAGCGACGGGCTCGCGCATCACCGTCACGCTTCTCAACGAGCTCGCGCGTCGCGGCGGACAGTTCGGGCTCATGACAGTCTGTGCGGCGGGTGGAATGGGATTTTCGATGGTTGTGGAGCGTGACACATGACGACTCCCTACGCGCTCAATACCGAGATCGTGAATGGAATCGCCGTGATCACGCTCGACCTGCCTGGATCTCCCGTCAACAAGTTCAACCGTGGTCTCAAGGACGAGTTTGTGGCGCTGTTCGATCGCCTCGAACGGGATCTCAACGTGCGCGCCGCCGTGCTGCTTAGTGGGAAGAAGGACAGCTGGATTGCCGGTGCGGACATCGAGGAATTTCTCGAGTTGAAGACAGCAGCGGAGGCGGAGCGGCTGAGCCATGATGGACAGCTTCTGCTCGACTCGATTCAGGCGCTGCGCACGCCGCTCGTCTGCGCGATTCACGGCGCCGCGATGGGAGGGGCTGTCGAGCTCGCGATCGCCTCGCACTATCGGATCGCGACTGATCATCCAAAGACCGTCCTCGCGTTACCCGAAGTTCAGATCGGGCTGATTCCCGGCGCTGGCGGCACGCAACGGCTGCCGCGATTGGTCGGTGTGCGCGCAGCACTCGACATGATCCTCACGGGCAAGAACATTCGCGCGAAGAAGGCGCTTCAAATCGGCCTCATTGATGAGCTCGTTCACCCGTCGATTCTCCGAAAGGTTGCGATTCAGCGCGCGCAGGACATCGCCGATGGAACGCGGCGTCACGAGAAGCATTCGGGAGGAATGACGGGATTTCTTCTCGACGAAAATCCGGCGGGACGCCGGGTTGTGTTGAAGAAGGCGCGGGAAGAAACGCTGAAGAAGACGGGGGGCCATTATCCCGCTCCGCTCGCCGCGATTGATGCTGTCACTGCCGGTCTGACGGGCGGTCCGAGCAAGGGGTATCGCGAAGAGGCGCGGCTCTTCGGCGAGATGGCGATGACCGAAGTCTCAAAGCAGCTGATCTTCATCTTCTTCGCGACAACGGCGCTGAAGAAAGATCCGGGAGTTACTTTCGCGGAAGGCGATGATGGCTCGGTGATGCCAATCAACAAGGTTGGCATTCTCGGCGCGGGCTTCATGGGAGCGGGAATCGCGTCGATCGCGATTCAGCAGGGAACGCTCGTTCGAATCAAGGACGCCGATCATGGGCGCGTCGCCAAAGGGTTCGGTGCCGTGCGCGAGATTCTCAAGGATCGCCTGATCAAGAAACAGATCACCCGCACTCAGTTCTCTGACACAATGTCGCTGCTCGGCGGGACGATCGACTATTCGGGATTCGAGAGTGTCGATCTCGTGATCGAAGCGGTATTCGAGGATCTCGACGTCAAGCATCAGGTGCTGGCAGAAACCGAAGCGGTGATTCGACCGTCGGCGATTTATGCGTCGAACACGAGCACCATTCCGATCACAAGGATCGCCGAGTCTGCCGTGGAGCCGGATCGCGTTCTCGGAATGCATTTCTTCTCGCCCGTTCAAAAGATGCCACTGCTCGAGGTGATCATCGCGGAGCAGACGCATCCCGCCGTGACCGCGAGCGTTGTGGCGTACGGTAAGAAGCTCGGCAAAACAGTGATTGTCGTTCGCGACGGGCCGGGGTTTTACGTCAATCGCATTCTCACGCCGTACATCAATGAGGCTGGACGACTGCTCGATCAGGGTGTGGCGATCGACGCGATCGACAAGGCGCTGCTCGAGTTTGGTTTTCCTGTGGGACCGATCACGCTCGTCGATGAAGTCGGTCTCGATGTTGGTGCGAAGGCGGGCAAGATCATGCACGAAGCGTTCGGTGAGCGATTTGCGCCGCCGGCGTCGATGCAGGCAGTCGTTGCGGCGGGACGCTACGGCCGGAAGGTGAAGAAAGGCTTCTACCTCTATGATGAAGAGGGGAAGAAAGGCGAGGTCGATCAAACCGTCTACTCGCTTCTCGCTCCCGGTGCACGCGAGACGTCGGCCACCAGCGGGACGCAATTGCAGACGCGGACGGAAATGCCGGCGTCCGAGATTCAGCAGCGGACGATTCTGCCGATGCTCAACGAAGCAGCGCGCTGTCTTGCGGAGAACGTGATCAGGTCCGCGCGCGACGGCGATGTCGGTGCGGTGTTCGGCTTCGGATTTCCGCCGTTTCGCGGTGGACCGTTCAGATACATCGACACGATTGGTGTGGGGGAGGTCCTGAGGCACCTCCAGGATCTCAACGACCGGTTTCCCGGCAGGTTCGAGCCTGCCGACCTTATTGTCGCGATGGCTCGTCGCAGCGAGCGGTTCTATCCGGAGACGTGACCACGCGCAATCTGTCGAGACTGTCGGTCGCCGCATGCGTTGTAATTGGTGGGTTGATCGCGGGAACATCCCTCTCCGGAAAGCCGGCCGTTCGCAGCCCGCGAACGAGAGCGGAGCGAACGAACTATCTCGAGACGTCGCGTTACGCCGATGTCATTTCCTTTCTCGACTCGCTTCACGGCAGGCCTGAGCTTTCCTTTGGCTCGATCGGACTAACGAGCGAAGGTCGGGATATCCCGTATGTGATTGCGTCGCGGCCGCGTGTGTCGACGCCGCAGGAAGCGCGGCGAGTCAGGCGACCGATTGTCTACGTGCAGGGCAACATCCACGCGGGCGAGGTTGAAGGAAAGGAAGCGTTGCTCGCGATGCTTCGGGATCTCACCGCCACGTCGCGCCCGAATGTTCTCGACTCGGTGATTCTCATTGCGGTACCCGACTACAATGCCGACGGGAACGAGAAGTTTGCGTCGCAGGAAGTGAATCGGGGAGAGCAGAACGGACCGGCGCTGGTTGGCCAGCGCGCCAACGGCCAGGGCCTCGATCTCAATCGCGACTACATCAAGGCCGAGGCGCCGGAGACTCGCGCGTCGCTGGCGATGTTCAACAAATGGGATCCGGACGTGTTCGTCGATCTGCACACGACCGATGGCAGCTTTCACGGTTACGCGCTGACGTATGCACCGCCGCTCAACCCGGCCGCTCCACTCGGAGCATTTACCCGCGACTCGATCATGCCGGTTCTGCGGCAGCGAATGCAGGCACGTCACGGCTTTGCAACGTTCGACTACGGTAACTTTTTCTCGGAAGACACGCTGTCGAAGGGGTGGTATACCTTCGATGCGCGGCCGCGATTCGGGACTAACTACTATGGACTCCGTGACAGGATCGCGATCCTGAGTGAGGCATTCTCACACGACCCGTTCGAAAAACGCATCGCCTCTACCTACGCTTTCATCCAGGAAATTCTATCGCTGGCGGCCGAGCGTCCCTCACGATTCATGATGCGCAGAAACCCATTGCCCGACACCGCGGCTACCAGGCTGATGCGTCAACCGGACAGCTCGGTTCGCGGCGACGGAACGGGATCGCGCTTTTTTGCCTGGTCGGAGGTAACGCCGGGCCAGAAGTATGCACTCCGGACGGAGATGATGGCCGCGCCGGAGCAGGCAGGAGTAATCGCTGAACTCGTGGAACGCACGCGAGATTCAACGCGGACTCAGCCGGGCGTGCCAAAAGGTCGCCGGCGCACAGGAAAATTCGTGACCGTGCGCATGCCGGTGTTCGACCGGTTCCGCACAACTCTCACGACCGACACACCGCTCGCGTACATCATCCCTGCAACCGACACGCAGGTTGTCCGAGTGCTGAGGACGCATGGGATTACAGTGCGCGGCAGTGACGCCTACTATCGACGACGGGGAAAGCTGCAGCAGTTCGCGATCGATTCCGTCACGATGTCGCCTCGGGTGTTTCAACGTCACCGCGAAACGACTGTGACCGGCCACTGGCACGATTATGCCGGCCCAACGCCGAAAGATTTTTTCCTTGTCAACGTCGAGGAAGTACCACGAGGAAGATTGTCCGTGTATCTGCTCGAGCCGCAGAGCGAGGATGGCCTCGTGACGTGGAATTATTTCGACGCCGAGCTTCGGCCCGCGTCACCGTTCCCGGTATTGCGCGTCATCCCGGCCCCCAACTAGCAAATGCTTCGCAACGCTCTTCTCTATCTCTCGTCCCAGCCGCAGGTGTTCAGGTTCGTTCGTCAGAACGGGATGGCGAAAAGCTTTGCCAGCCGCTTCGTCGCCGGAGAAACACTCGACACCGCTCTCGCTGCGGTGAAACAGCTCAACTCCAAAGGCATCACCGCCACCCTCGACCTCCTCGGCGAAAGCGTTCACAGTGAAGCTGAGGCACGCGCGTCCGCGCGCTCGTATCTCGAGATGATGGACGAGATCCGGAACCGAAAGCTCGACGCCAATGCGTCGGTGAAGCTCACCGCGATGGGACTCGATATTTCCGAGGATCTGTGTGTCTCCAACTTGCAGGACATTCTCGACCGCGCGCGCGATTACGAAACGTTCGTGAGACTCGATATGGAAGGAAGCGACTACACTGCAAAGACGCTCGACCTTTTCTACGAGCGTCTCTATCCATCCTATCGAGGTAACGTCGGCATCGTGCTTCAGAGCTATCTGTATCGCACAACAACCGATGTCGAGCAGGCGAACACGGCGGCCGCGCGTGTTCGGCTGTGCAAGGGCGCATACAAGGAGCCGGCGAGCGTTGCCTATCCCGACAAGAAGGACGTAGATGATTCGTACGTTCGGTGCATGAAGCTTCTCATGATGAACGGCCACTATCCCGGCCTCGCGACACACGATGAAGCCATCGTCATCGAGGCAAAGCGATTTGCCCGGGAAAACGACATTCCAAACGACAGGTTCGAGTTCCAGATGCTCTACGGAGTGCGCCGCGACCTCCAGGAGAAGCTCGTGAAGGAAGGGTACCGCATGCGTGTCTACGTCCCGTACGGCACCCAGTGGTACCCCTACCTCATGCGGCGCCTGGCCGAGCGGCCGGCGAATGTTGCATTCATCACTGGCAACGTGATCAAGGAATTGGTCGGCCGGAGCAAGAGTCAGAGTTGAGCCAGTTCCTTCCCGCGGATCACTCGAAAGGTGATGCCAACACCGTTGGAGGCTACACTGCGGTGCATGCGAGGCCTCCCGCGTTCGAGGGAAAGGACGGCACGTCGTACAGCGCCGAGATAATGACGGACCAGACCGGCGATGTCGCGCAGCCGTTCGCCGGCTACTTGCTGTTCGTCCGCTGGGGATATGGTGACCCTGTCGCAACCGGGCACGTCGAGACCGAGTATCTCGTCTACGGCTCGACCGAAGAAGGGGCGCGCGACAAGATGGGAGCGATGTTGCTGAGCGATGCGGTGGCGGCGCTCAACAACGCAATTGACACGCGCTCGTCGTCATCACGACCGTGGTGGGAAGCGATGCGCGACGAAACGACTCAGTGAGCGACACCCCGACCGAAGACGGCCGGCGGCGAGCAGTCGTGATGCGTGGCACTGGTGGTGTCTGGCAGGTGCGGGCCAGCGATGGGGAAACGCTCGATGCCCCGATGCGCGGACGCCTCAAGAAAGGCGAGGACGGTCTCAAGCTCACCGTCGGCGACTCGGTGATGCTCGACCAGGAAACGATCGGCGGCAGCTGGGCAATCGCCGAGATTCTGCCGCGAAAATCGCAGCTCGCGCGGCGAATGCCGGGAGGCGGCCACGGCGAGCGAATCGTTGCCGCAAACGTCGATCAGGTGATGATCGTTTTTGCGGCGGCCAAACCGGAGCCACACGTTCGTATGCTCGACCGGTTTCTGGTCATCGCGGAGGGAAATGCGCTCGAGCCGCGGATCATCATCAACAAGATCGATCTCGTCGATGAAGGCAAAGCGAGGGATCGCTTTCGTGACTACGCCGCCGCAGGGTACTCGCTCAATTTTACCAGCGTGAAGAAACAGATCGGCCTCACGGAGCTCCACGATGTGCTCGCCGGTCGCACGTCGGTACTCAGCGGGCCATCGGGAGTGGGAAAGTCGTCGCTGCTGAACGGGATGTATCCGGGCCTCAACCTGCGCGTTGGCGAGATCAGCGAATCGGTTAATAAGGGACGTCATACCACCGTCGGGGCAGTCATGCATCCTCTCCCGGACGATGGCTTTGTTGTGGATACTCCCGGTTTGCGCGAAGTCGGGATGTGGGGGATGCCATCGGAGCACCTCGATGCATGCTTTCCGGAATTCCGCCCGCTGATCGACGAGTGCCGCTTCGCCGACTGCACTCATCTCATCGAGCCTGACTGCGCCATTCGCGATGCGGTCGCCGCGGATCAAGTGAGCTCGGAGCGTTACGACAGCTATGCCAAGCTTCGCGGCGAGCTGGAGCAGACCGAAAAGAAATGGGCGTCGATGAAGACCGGCTCGTACGATGCAAAGAAACGCGGACGTTGAAGCAAAGAAAAAAGGGCCGCGGATCGGGGCTGATCGGACGGATCAGACACGGGGAAAAAGTGTTTGATTGTTTCCCCATTTCCTGCCCGCTTCCGATTCGCTAATCCGGTTTTATCCGCGCGCCAGCAGTTGCTCTGGCACTATCGCGTCACACCCGCGATAAACCGCTCGATCGCATACGTACTGATCTGTCCGCACGGCCCGTTGAACACGTAGTCGCATCCGTGCGTCGCCCACGGCAGCTCGATGAAGAGATGAGGCCGGTGTGCCGCCGCGAGGGCCGAGTCGAGACGTTCACTCTGTCTCACCGACACCAGAGGGTCCACAGCGCCGTGAATCATCAACGTCGGCGGACTATCAGCGCCCACAAAATTGAGCGGCGATGACGTTCGGTACGCACCTGGCTGCGTCGAAGGATCTCCGTTGAGGAACTGCTCGAGCGTGATGGTGCTGTTGTAGACCCGTGGGTTCGACGGATGCTCCCATCCCCACTTCTGGTCCGTTGGTCCATACAGCGACACGACGCCGCGAATATTCTGATCTTTCCGCGTGTACGCCGACAACAGCGCTAGCTGCGCCCCCGCCGACCTGCCGAGCAGTACGATCCGCGTGCTGTCGATTCCAAGCCGGCCCGCATTCGATTCGAGAAATGAAATCGCGGCGTCGAGATCTTCACTCGCTGCTGGATGCGGTGACGCCGGGGCAAACCTGTATTCGGGCGACGCAACGACGTAACCGCGCGCAGCGAGATAGCTGTTGAGCGCCGGCAGATCGGCGCGAGTCCCGGTTCGCCATGATCCACCGTGCACCGCGATCACCAGCGGTGCTGTCGTCGCACCATTCGTTCGGCGGTAAAGGTCCAGCACAATCGGCACGCCGTCGCGAACCACATACGTCATCGTTGTCTTCTGCACGTCGGGCGAAGGAGACTTTCGGAACAGTGTTCCAATCGAGACCGGAGTTGCCAGCGCCGCCGCCCCCGCGGCCGAGCGTGGCTCCTGATTGCCGAATGCCTCGATCATGCGGGCCGGAAGGTTTCGGGCAATCGCGTGTGACCGTGCGAGCGGCGACACGAGAAGCAGCATCGACAGGACAGCCAAAGCAACGGTCACCTTGCCCGAACCCTCGTGCCAACCCGGAAGTATCATCAACACAGCAATGATCGCGAGCAGATGTCCCCACTCATTCGCCACGACCGACGCTTCCCACGCCCAATAGGTCGGCGCCGGAAACACGGTCAGCAGCGCGAGAAGAAACAGTACTATCGCAAGAACGACGCGGATTACTCCAATCACATCAATCCTGCACCGGCCCGTTCAGCTCGAGAGTCCACACGACGGGTATGTCGGGATTCAGCGAGTCCTTCACCGAACAGTACTTGTTGACAGCGAGGTCAATTGCCCGCTCGGCGTGAACGCGCTCGATCCCGTCACACCGGATCGAAACCTTCAACGTGATATGGGTGAACCGCCGCGGTGTCGTGTCCACGCGTTCGCCGGTGACCTCGACGGAGTAGTGCTTCACCGGCGTGCGACGCTTGGCGAGAATGTCCACGACATCCACGGAGATGCACGAGCCGAGCGCAGCGAGCAGTGCGTCGGGAGGAGTCGTTGACTCGATGCCGTCGCCGTCGAGAAGGATCGGCGGTTGACCGTCGCGGCCGGCCTCGAACTTCCGCTCGCTTTTCCAGTCAACAACAATTCGCGATGTTGTCGTCAAGCGGGCGGACCTTTCTCGATTGGCGCTTTCACCGCGTTGCCCCACTCGGTCCAGCTACCATCGTAGTTGCGAACCTTGTCGTAGCCGAGAAGGCGGGTTAGCACAAACCAGGTGTGCGACGAGCGCTCGCCGATTCTGCAGTATGCGATGACATCATCCGACGGCTGGAGTCCCTGCTCGGTCTCGTAGATCGCGCGAAGCTCATCGGCGGACTTGAAGGTGCCGTCGGGATTTGCGGCGCGCGCCCACGGAATGCTGCGTGCTCCCTTGATATGGCCACCGCGAAGCGTGCCTTCCTGCGGATAGTCCGGCATGTGGGTCTTCGCGCCGCTGAATTCGTCGGGCGACCGGACGTCAACAAGCTTTCTGCCGGCGGCAGAGTGCTCCTGCACCTGCTGAAAGAAGGCACGAATGCGATTGTCGTCGCGTGGTTCGGCCGTGACTGATGTCGGCGGGAACGATGGAATATCGGTCACCATTTCGCGGCCTTCCTCCTCCCACTTGATCCGCCCGCCGTCGAGGATTTTCGCGTTGGTGAACCCGAACAGCTGAAACACCCAGTAGGCGTAGGTGGCCCACCAGTTGTTCTTGTCTCCGTAGAAAACGACTGTCGTAGTCTCGTCGATTCCCTTTCGGCTGAGCAGCGCCTCGAATTGTTTCGTCGAGATATAATCCCGGACCGTCGAGTCGTTCAGATCCTCGTGCCAGTCGATTTTCTGGGCACCGGGAATGTGTCCCGTATCGTAAAGCAGAACGTCCTCATCGCTCTCGATGATTCTGATCTGCGGATTGTCGAGATTAGCCGCCAGCCAGTCGGTGCTGACAAGCGTGTCGGGATGGGCATAACCTTTCTGCATGATTGCCTGATCGGCGGCAGTGCCCGATGTCGTTACGGTCGCCATTGTGTCTCCTGAATGCGCGAATCAACGGAAACAATCCGGACTCTTCGTGACTGTCAACAGCATAGCTGCCGAGGCATCTTTCAATGATGGGCCAATATCGTCGTCACGGTTTCGTCTGTACCAGCGGGAAGACCAAAACTCAGGAGACGGCTCCTTGACGCGGGTGACTGCCGATCGCGAGCCGGTGATGGAGGCATATGCCCGGCATGTACTCGTGTGCACCGGCGGGTTCTGCTCTCCGGAACGTCGCGGGAGAGGACTCTATTCGCTCCTCGCATCGCTTCTCGACCGCGAAGGGCTGCTCTTCGGCCCGTCACGTGTGAAGCGTGGTGAAACGCCGTGTCTCGGCGTGTGCGGGGGCGGACCGGTTATGGTCGTGTATCCGGAAGGTGTGTGGTACGCGCATGTGACTCCGGAGCTGCTCGAGCGAATCGTGGTTGAACATTTGAAGCGTGGCAAGATCGTCGAGGAAGCTGTCTTTCATCGGCTTGGTGGCACCGACACGCCGGACTGACCGGCCCGGCGCAAGCACTGAAACTTTCGGTGAAAGCGGTTTAAATTCAACGCGATGACAGGGCCGTTGAATCCCCGACGACTCGCGCTGGGCGCGGCGAGGAAATTCATTTTCGAGGGTCAGGATCCCGAGACAATCCTCGCGCGAATTTCCGGCATCGACCGGCATGGCAACATTCTGCAGCAAACTTCACCCTCACCTGAGAACCTGATGTCCCGCCCACGTGATCGTATCCTTCAGAATCTCGACGAGATGTACAGCGAAGCATTCCAGAGAGCGAAGGAATCAGGCGACAATTCGCAGATGGCAAGTCTCGATTTCGCCTATCGCCGCGAACAGCTGTATTTCGAGATCCTCCTCGACGTCCGCGATGCTCTGGAGCGGCGCTGAGCCATCGGTTTCCAGACGTTGAGCCAGTAGCACCGCTGAGAGCGCGTCCATGAGCCGGATCGCGCTCTTTGTAGCATTCAACATCGGCGTGCTTGCCCTGCTCGCCGTGGACCTCGGGATCTTCAACAAGAAGGCACACACGATCTCGGTGAGGGAAGCCGCGACGTGGAGCACGATCTGGATCACCCTGTCGCTCGGGTTCGCCGGAGTCATCTATTATTTGAACGGCCCGCAGCCGGCGCTCGAGTTCGTCACCGGGTACCTCATCGAATACTCGCTCTCGATCGACAACATCTTCGTTATCGTCCTGATCTTTTCCTACTTCAGGATTCCGGAGAAATACCAGCATCGGGTGTTGTTCTGGGGAATCATCGGCGCTCTGCTGATGCGCGGGTCGATGATCGCGGCAGGGGCGTTCCTGATCGATCGATTTCACTGGATCATCTACGTGTTCGGAGCGTTCCTCGTCTTCACCGGCATTCGGATGGCGACGCACGACGAGTCCGACATCGAGCCGGAAGCGAATCCGGTGCTTCGCCTCGTTCGGCGCCTGCTTCCGGTAACCCATGACTACCGGGGGCAATCGTTCTTCGTCCGGGAAGCGCCGAAGCGCGGCGACCCGATCACGCTGATGGCGACACCGCTGTTTGTTGTGCTTGTGCTGGTGGAGACAACCGACCTGATCTTTGCGGTGGATTCGATTCCGGCCATCTTCGCGGTCACCCGGGATCCGTTCCTTGTGTACACGTCGAACGTCTGCGCGATACTCGGGCTGCGGTCGCTCTATTTTCTGCTTGCGGCCGTCATCCACAAGTTCCGGTTTCTCAAGGTCGGTGTCGCGGTCGTGTTGACGTTTGTCGGAGTCAAGATGCTGCTGGGAGGCGTTTACCTGATTTCCATCCAGATCTCGCTCCTGGTGATCGTGGCACTTCTCGCAGCGGCGGTGATCGCGTCGGTCGTCTTTCCGAAAAAGGCCGACTGAGCCCGGGGCTGACGGGAGCACAAAAGTCTGGCTCTGAGCGTGGCTGTAACTTATGTTTGGCGGTCCCTCACAACCTCAAACGCCTGTCTCTGAATTCGAGAAGGAGATCGCATGAGCACCATGTTTTCCCGCATCGCCCGCCTCGCGGGAACGGTTGCAATTCCACTGCTGTTCGCAGCAGCGACGCCACTCGCAGATGGCATGTCCTACGAATTTGTGATGAAGTCCCAGAGCACGCGCACCGGGAACAAGGAACAGGTAACCATGCGTGGCCGCGGCACGTACGCTGGCGATGAAGCGAAGATCGAGATTCTGGAGGCAGCGTCGAGTACCGGCGGAGCGGATACATTCGGAGGGAAAGGCAGTTACTTCATCA
>JBBSFT010000017.1:0-33206 GCA_038254845.1 Gemmatimonadales bacterium
AGATCGTCGAGCACACCAACAAGCTCGGCCAACCGGCGGAGGTCTATCGCAGTTTCTTCGAGTGTTTCCCGCATCGCTGTCGCGACAAGATCCGGGTCATGCTCCTCCCATCGCCCACCCGGAAACGCGATCTGCCCGCTCCACGGATCGCCCTCGTACGTCGCCCGCTCGATGAAAAACATCTCCGGCTCGGCGTTGCTGCCCATGCGGATCAGGATTGCTACCGCAGCCTGTCTCGCGGCCGGCTCATCGACTTCGACAGCGGTGCGCGCTGCAAGCTGCGCGACGAGTCGCGCAATCCGCGGCTCGCGGCGCAGGTCCATCGGCAGTGTCACCCGGATTTCGGCCGCATGCTTCGTTCGAAAAAGCTCACCGTCTCGGCCGTTACCATCGACAGCGTTGGAGTGATTTCTTCGAGGGGATGCTTGCCGCCGAGGGAGTGATTTGCCCCGTCGACCACGCGAAGAGTGCCAACTCCCTCGGAGAGCGAGCTGAGCCGCTCCGCTTCAGCGACGGGAACTGTCTCGTCGTCCGAGCCGTGGACGATCAGCCAGGGGGCACGGATCTCCGTCGCAGCAAGGCCAACGTTCAACGATGTGTCGCCATACCGCTCTACTTCGTGGAGGATGTCGGTGCTGAGCGGGATTGTCTGCTTCGTTCGCGCATTTTCGATGTCGATCGCGCCAGTCTCGCGCCATCGGGCGACGACGTCGGCCGGCCATCGGTTAGTGCTCGAGATTGCGGCCCACGTGACAAGCGCCGACACATGGGGGTCGCGTCCGGCATGTAGAATTGCGATGCCGCCTCCCCGGGAGTGCCCGAAGAGCCCGTAGTCTGCTTCAATCCAGTCGCGAACTTTTGCCTCGGCGACGACGGCTTCGAGATCGTCGAGTTCCTGGCAATACGTGTTGTGGGTGAAGGCATCGGGATTGGTGAAATTTTCCCGGTCCTCACCAACTCCGCTGCCCGAAAAATCAAACGTGATCGCTCGAAAGCCGGCTGTCGCGAGTTGTTCGGCCAGGTATGGAAAAAACGAAAAGTGCGCGAACCCCTTGAACCCGTGACAGATGACGACGGTACCCGTCGCGCTGCTGGGCAGACGAGTCTCCCCCCGGATAATCAGCGGCCGATCGTCGCCGCGATCGCACCAGAGCTCGAACTCCTCGAGCGCGCTCACGAGTCCACTTCTCCTCCGGCATCGATCCATCCGGTGATTCCCTGGGACATCGATGCAACGTCTTCGTAGCCCATCTGCTGAAGCGTGTCGGCCGCGAATGCGGAGCGATTTCCGCTCTGGCAGTAAACGATGACGTGCCTGTCGCGCGGAATGAGCGCTTCGATTTTCGTTTCCATCGAGCCACGCGGAAGATGGACGGCGTTCGGCAGATGGCCCATGTTCCATTCGGTGCGCTCACGAACATCGAGAAGAACGAGGTTCGGGTTTGTGTCACTCATCGCCTCAGCCGGCGTTACCTGCCTCACACGTTCCTTTGCTTCGGCAACAAGGTCCTTTCCCGATTTGACTGGCATCGATCCTCTTCGTCGTAGTAGGCATGAATGATACTGGCTCGCCGGCCAGGTATCACGCGTCCGTCACGCGAAGCGATAGTTCAGATGTATCGAGCGCGGCGACCGCGCCGATTGGAATTGTCCATTGATCGCGGATGTGGCCGATTGGAGCGCCCGCCAGGCATGGAATTCCGGCTTTCTCCGCCGCCTCGGCAATGACTTCGTCAACGGTTCGGTTGTCAGCGGGCTGCTCCGTCGAAGGAGCCCGGAAGTCGCCGGCAACGATGGCAACGCACCGCTGAAGCGCGCCCGAAAGGAGCAGTTGAGTCAGCATCCGGTCGATGCGATAAACCGATTCATCGATGTCTTCGATGACGAGAATCGCTCCGTCGAAGTCAACCGACCAGGGCGTTCCGTGCAGCGCTGCGACGAGCGAGAGATTCCCTCCCGCCAGGCGGCCGTGCGCCTTGCCTGGACGCAAGGCGCGGGCACCGGTTGCAACACCGCACGGGTCTGCCCGACTTGCCACCGCACACGCCAGTGATGTCCGAGAAAAATCACTCAGCTTGCCGCGGGCGGTTGGCCCATGGAAAGTCACCATCCCACACTCGCGACCGATGGCTGCGTGAAGCGCGGTGATGTCGGAGAAGCCAATAACAGCGCGTGGATTGTTTCTGAGCGCGAAGTAATCGACGTCGGGAAGAAGCCGCATCGCGCCATAACCGCCGCGAATGCACCAGATGCCATCGATTGTATCGTCACGAATTGCAGCGTTCAGGTCGGCGAGCCTCTCCTCATCTGTTCCAGCGAGATAGGCGTGCCGTGCCTCGACGTGCCTGCCGATGACAGGAACCCACCCCATCGACTGAACGTTTTCCACTGCCCGGCGCACATGCTCCGAATCGCGAATGACTCCAGACGGAGCGACGAGCGCAATGCGCGACCCGCTCACCAGCGGCTTGACCGCGTCTCGCAGATCTTGTGTCATGGAGGCTGGAACGTATTCGGAAAATGCCATGGGTCAACGGCAAATTCATGGCACATGCATTGCCCCCTTCTAATTATCTGAATCAGGGAATCTCCGGTGAGCAATCAGGACGAAAGCAGCAGAAAATCGAACAGTGACACGGGGCCGAGCCAGACTTCCGGCAATCGAGAAGAGAGTGCCGCCGGTGCAGATAATGACGAGTTCGGGAAGCAGAGCCCGGCCCGCAGCGGAACAACACCACTGGGCGAGCCCGGATCCGTGAACGAGAAGCCAGCTCCGGGCGGGGTCGAGGGAACCGGCGGGAATAGTTGAATCGGGCAGCGCCGCGCACGGAGACGGGTAAGGGCGAGTGAAAATATTTGTGGCGGGCGCAACCGGAGTAATTGGACGGCGCCTGGTGCCACTGCTCCTCAGCGCCGGGAGCGACGTCACCGCCATCGCCAGATCGGATGCCAAAGCCGGTCAGCTCAGGAAGATGGGAGCCACTCCGGTTGCGATCAGCCTCTTCGACCCCAACGCGTTGAAGGCCGCTGTCGCCGGACATCACACGGTGATCAACATCGCGACGCGGATTCCGTCCGGCCTGCGCCTGATTCTCCCCGGTGCATTCGCCGAGAATATCCGGATTCGCCGCGAGGCATCGAAAAACCTCGTGGACGCGGCCCTCGCTGCCCGCGCCCAGAGGTTTGTCCAGGAATCGTTTGCCCCCGCGTACCCCGATTGTGGGGACGACTGGATCGACGAGGATGTGCCGATCATGCCCGGGTCATACGTCGAGTCTGTCTCCGACGCCGAGTCGGCGGCGGCGGTGTTCACCCGGAGCGGAGGAGCGGGAGTTGTCCTTCGGTTCTCGATGTTCTATGGACCGGACTCGTCACTCACGCTCGACATGATCAAAGCGGTCAAACGCGGTATCGCGCCAGTATTTGGCGGTGGCGACACGTTCATGTCTTCAATCTGGACGGACGATGCGGCATCGGCCGTGTTTGCGTCGTTACGGGTCCCGGCTGGTGCCTACAACATTACCGACAACGTGCCGATGCGCCGTCGCGAGGTATTCGACCTGCTCGCGCACGCGTTGGGCGTCAAGCCCCCGCGGATTCCGCCGCTCTGGCTCACTCGACTGAGTGGCTCCCCGGGCGACACACTCGGGAGGTCGCACCGGTTGTCGAACGCGAAGTTCAGGCAGGCATCGGGCTGGGTGCCGCGAGTGCCAAGCGTCAGGGAGGGTTGGAAGCTGCTCGTTGCGGAGCTGAACAGCGGATCAGCAATGCCCGCGAGTGCGTAACTTTGGAGCGTGAACGGACTCATTATCGCCGGAATTGCATCGCTGCCGTGGATCATCACTCCGATCATATCGGTGCTTCGCCTTACCAGGTCGCAGTCACTCGACGGCGAGAGCATGGACTTACCGATCGATCCTCCATTGGTGAGCGTGGTGATCCCCGCCCGCAACGAAGTGCGCAACATCGAGCGTTGCCTCCGCTCGGTTCTCAGCACGACCTATCCAGCTCTCGAGGTCGTTGTCGTTGACGATCAATCGACCGATGGCACCGGAGACCTCGCGCGCAGCATTGCAGCGACTGACAACAGGGTTCGCATTATCGATAATTCACCGCTGCCCGGCGGATGGTTCGGAAAACAATGGGCATGCCAGACAGGAGCGCTAGAAGCAAAGGGAGAGCTGATCTGCTTCGCCGACGCCGACACATGGCACTCGAGAGACCTGATGACCCGATCGGTGAACGCCATTCAGCGACGCGGCGCCGACCTCTTTTCGATCGCCGGCTCGCAGGACCTCGGCAGCTTCTGGGAGCGTCTCGTGCAGCCGCAGATCTTTTCGATCCTGTTGACGCGATACGGGGGCACCGAGTGCGTCAGCGAATCGAAACGCGTCGAGGACAAGATTGCAAATGGCCAGTGCCTGTTCGTTCGACGCGATGTCTATGAGAAACTCGGTTGCCACGAGCTCGTGAGGGCGCACGTGGCCGACGACATGATGATGGCGCAGCGCTATTTCGCGGCCGGCAGGAATGTCGTGATCGAGGCGGGCACAAGCCAGCTGCATACCCGCATGTACACATCACTCAGCGAGCTGATCCACGGCTGGGGCAAGAACGTGTTCGCCGGTGGACGGGAATCAGTTCCGATGGGGGCCCTTGGACGATTCATGTTTCCGCTCCTGCTGATCCTTCCGCCGCTCTTGACGATCGTCCCGCCGGTGACACTGGCCGTCGCGCTGGCGCTCGACCTATCGCTTCCGGTGATTGTGTGGTCAGCCGTAACGACCGGTGCCGCGCTGATATGGTTCGCAGTCGTTTATGCGATTCACCGCGTGCCCGTCGCCTATGCGTTGATCAATCCGATTGGCGCGATCATCCTCCTTTACATCTTTCTGCGCGCGATCGCCCGGGGACGCCGGGTGGCATGGAAAGGGCGCGAGTACGTGTCCGCGACTACGGCGCACGCCTAGAGAGGTTCGCGCTCTGCATCTTGGGTAGGCGTCACGGAACGGTCAACGGCGACATGCACGGTGGGCGAAGAGAGCGAAATACCGTCTTCGCTCAGGGCTCGCTCGAATGCCGACAGAATGCGATCGCGAGCGACGACGACGTCGCCGAGGCGCGAACCGTTCCACCAGCGCGCCCTCATCGTCACGGCCGAGTCATCGAATCCGGTGATCACCACGTCGGCGACTGGCTCAGGCAGAACATCCTTGCCGTTCTTGAGCACCCGCTCAACGATCGCGCGCGCTCGTTGCGCGTCGCGCCTGCTGGCCTTGAAATCGTATTCCACTCGTCGCGATGCAAACGCCGTGTTCACGGTGACGGGATGGGTAAACAACTCGGAGTTTGGAATAACGACGCGCCGTCCGTCATACGTCTTGAGCCAGGTTGCCCGAATGTGGATGTCTTCAACTGTTCCTTCATACTTGTCGTAGATGATCTGATCGCCGATGCGAAATGGTCGCGTCACGAGAATCAGAATTCCCGACAGGAAATTCTCGAAGATGTCCTTGAACGCAAACCCGACAGCGATTCCACCAATTCCGAGCGCACCGACGAGATTCGCGAGAGTAAACCCGGGGAACGCCGCCGCGAACGCGATCAGCAGCCCGACAACCGCAATCGTCCCCTGGGCAATGCGGCCGAGGGCGACATTGAGAGTGCGATGCGCAGTGTCGGCGTGTGATGCTCGCAGCAGTCCGTTTCGCACGCCGCGACCGATCCCGTAAAACAGCAGCACGAGGACGGTCGCAAGCACAAATCGCGGAATTGACGCCGCGAACCCGCGTGCCATCACGTTGATGGTGTTCCATTCATCTGTCATGTCCATCCGCTAAAACTTGTCGCGCGGAGGGCCCCGCGTTAGAGGGATGAAATCTCTGGCACGCGTCGCAAAATGATGTCTATCGCCACGCACCGGGTCCTTAAGCTGAGCGCGTGGAATCGCTCGCGGTCGCGACAACGCTCCTTGACGCCGCCCTTGCCCCGGCGGGTTTGACGCGGCTGCTCGCCGGCATCGGTTTCAGTGCCGCGCCAATCGCGTTGACCGATGACGAGGCGCGCTCGATCGGATTGTCTTCCGACGACGGTCCATTCATGGTCTCATCTGGGCAAGGAAGTCTGCGCGCGATCGCGTTCGACATCCGGACCCGCGGTTGCATCCGCCCGGACATTGCCAGAGTCGCGAATCGCCTGGTATCGCGGGCGCCTCATCTCCTGTGGATCGTTGCCGCCCGCGATCATGGTGCAAAGGAGGTGGCAATCGGCGCGTGCGCTCCGGCGCTGTTGCGCGGACGCGTGGCGGCGTTGCTGGCAAAGCCGGGTCACATCGTTGGAAGTGATGCGGAAACAATCTGCGCGCTCGCCGCTGTCAGGGACGAGTCAGATCTCCTGATTCACGCGCGCTGGCTCGAGATCCTCGGGCGCGAAAATGTGGGACACCGTTTCTTCCGTGCGCTCGAGCGGTCGGTGTCACTGCTCACGGGTGATGTTGACGCCGGGACAAGCCCGGCCGATGCGGCCGAGCTCGCACTGCTCTACACATCGCGGCTTCTGTTTCTCTCATTTCTCGAAACAAAAGGCTGGCTTAACCGCGACCACGCGTTTCTTGCGAATGGATACGCGGATTGCATGGTAAGCGGCGGGTCATATCACCGGAGAGTGCTGGCGCCCCTGTTCTTTGGAACGCTCAACACGCACCCGCGAAACAGAGCTCGGCGCGCGCAGGCATTCGGGCGCGTACCGTTTCTCAATGGAGGTCTGTTCTCCCGAAGCTCGCTCGAGCGAGGCCTGTCCACATCAACATTCTCCGATGAATCGCTCGGAGCGTTGTTCGCCGACGTCCTGACGCCGTACCGCTTCACGGCACGCGAAGACACGTCGTTGTGGTCGGAAGCGGCAGTTGATCCGGAGATGCTCGGACGCGCGTTCGAGTCATTGATGTCCGCGAGAGCTCGCAAGACGAGCGGTGCGTTCTACACGCCGCAGACGCTCGTGAGCCAGCTAACGCGGTCGGCATTGTCGAATGGATTGTGCAGCCGCGTTGTTCCAGCTGACTGTGTCAGCGAGGCACTTGCGGGGGAGATCATTCCTCCGCGAATGACGCGGCAGCTGATGGCGAATCTTGTCTCGTTCAGGCTCCTGGATCCCGCATGCGGCTCCGGCGCGTTTCTCGTGCACGCGCTGGAGGAGCTATCAACGCTTCGGCAGCGCCTCGGTGAACAGCGGCCGCTTCATGAGATCAGACGCACAGTTCTCACCGGTTCAATCTTCGGAGTGGATATCAATCCAACAGCGGTGTGGCTCTGCGAGCTTCGACTCTGGCTCAGTATGGCGATCGAGAATCCGCAACGTGACCCGATGCGTGTCGCAACACTGCCGAATCTCGACCGCAATATTCGCATTGGCGACTCGCTGCTTGCCGATCCGGTCGGCATCGCGCCGGCGTCCCACCAATCGAATCGATTCGCATTGCTTCGCTCTCGGTACACCCGGGCCACCGGAGCCCGTAAGCGCTCGCTTGGCCGATTGCTCGACAAGGCCGAGAGAATGCGTGCGCTCGAAGTGGTCGGCGACGTGATGCGGCGGGCCAGGTTCGAGCGCAGGGAACTTCTGCTTGCCGCTCGCTCGCGCGATCTGTTTGGACGGCGTCCCGTTCCAGATGCAGGTGTGAGGGCGGCGATGCAGGAGCTCAAGCTTCGACTTCAGACGGCTCGTCGGGATGCGCGAGCAATTAAAGGAGGCGGTGCATTGCCGTTCTCATTCGCAACGCATTTTGCTGATGCTGGCGCCAGCGGCGGATTCGATGTCGTCATTGGCAATCCACCATGGATCAGGACGCACAATCTCGACCCGCGCGCGCGGGCGACATTGCGTCAGCGGTATGCGGTCTATCGCAATGCGGCGTGGCAGAGCGGCGCGCAGTCGTCGGGTGCCGGCCGCGGATTCTCTGGGCAGGTTGACACATCCGCGCTCTTTGTCGAGCGATCTGTCTCGCTGGCGAGACCAGGTGGCATGATCGCTCTGATCGTTCCCTCCAAGTTGTGGCGGTCGCTCGCTGGTGGTGGCGTTCGTACGCTTGTCGAGCAACAGACGGAGCTGATCGAGATTCACGATCTCACGGGCGCAAGACAAGAGTTCGACGCGGCTGTTTATCCATCCCTCCTGCTCACTTGCCGCTCGTCAGAGCCAACAGGACCGAGAGGGCCGGTGTCGATCTCCGTGCACCGGCACGATTTTGTGTCGCGCTGGAGCGCCGACCCGCGGAGCATTCCGTTTGACGAAACTCCCGGGAGTCCGTGGGTGATGCTGCCGACGCAGGCCCGCACTGCATTCGACACCCTCGTTTTGGCGGGAGTTCCGCTCGCTTCAAGCAGGGTTGGCAGGCCGACACTCGGCGTCAAGACAGGTTGCAATGAGGCATTTCTGCCGCCGCATGGCTCTGTCGAGCCGGAGATGGTGCGACCACTGGTTCGCGGCCAAGGGATCTCTGCGTGGAGGCTGCCGCAACCGACCGAAGAGATTCTCTGGACTCACGATAGAACCGGCCGGCCGCTTCGTGAGCTTCCGCCGCGTGCGCGCGCCTGGCTAGCGCGATTTCGCTCGGAGCTCGATGGCCGAAGCGATTCGGCAGGTGCCTGGTGGTCCCTCTTTCGGGTCGAGAGCTCCGATGCATCGCGGCCGCGTGTTGTCTGGTCTGACGTATCTCGTTCGCCAAAGGCGGCACTCATTCCGGCTGGAGATAATTCGGTGGCGATCAACAGCTGTTACGTCGTTACCTGTCCGACGCCGAGCGATGCCCTGACGCTGACTGCTCTACTCAATTCGCCGGTAACAGCGGCCTGGCTCAATGCGATCGCAGAGCCAGCGCAGGGTGGTTATCACCGGTATCTCGGGTGGACGATGTCGATCCTCCCGGTGCCGAAAGATTGGTCTCGCGCGACGCAGTTACTGGCACCGATCGCCGCGCGCGCGATTGACGGGGTGCCGCCGGAGCCCGGCGAGCTGACCGATGCAACTCTCGAGAGCTTCGGCATTTCGTACCAGGACTTTGCGCCGCTGTTGCGGTGGGACTGTCGGTGACACTCAAGGATGTGAAGGCTCTGTTTGCACGGTGCCTGGGTGATGACACGTCGTCGCTGACGTCCATTGAGCTCGGATCGGTGTCGTTGCGTCCGCACCAGGAGTCGGCGGCCGCGCGTATCAAGGCAGCGTTAGCCGAGTTTGGCGGTGCGTTGTTGTCAGATCAGGTTGGGATGGGCAAGACGTTCGTCGCGCTTGCGGTGGCTCGCGAGCATAATGTGACGCTCGTCGTGGCACCGGCCATTCTGAAAGACATGTGGAGGAACGCTGCCGGCACGGCGAGCGTCGACATCGAATTCGTATCGATGGAGTCGCTCAGCCACCGCCAATCGAACGTGGTTCAAGCGCGACCGGGGACGATATCGACATCGCTCCTGATTGTTGACGAGGCTCATCACTTTCGCAATTCCGCCACACGCCGCTTCGCTTCTCTCGCCCGCATGGCAGCGCACGCAAATGTCCTCCTCGTTTCCGCGACCCCGGTCCACAATCGCCAGCGTGATCTCCGTTCTCTCCTGTCATTGTTCCTTGGGTCGCGTGCCGATGCGTTGAGTCAGTCCGAGCTCGCCCGCCTCGTGATTCGCCGTTCCCGGGACGAGATCCCGACAGAAAACACTCCAATTGTCGAGCCACCGCGCTGGTGTGATACGCAACATGACGACGAGATTCCCGATCTCATCCTCGGCCTTCCGCCGCCACTGCCGCCGCGTGATGGCGGTGACGGCGGCGTGCTCGTTATCCATTCTCTCATTCGCCAATGGGCCTCGAGCGACGCTGCGCTCGACCGCTCGCTCATCCGAAGACTTCAACGTGCAACCGCGCTGATCGAGGCACTCGAGAGCGGATCGTACCCAACCGTGTCCGAGCTCTCCGCGTGGACCTCGGCGGAAGATTGTGTTCAGCTTGCGTTCGCCAGTCTCGTCGCATCTCCCACCTCTGACGGAGAGACGCTTCTCCCAGTGGTTCGCCGTCATGTCAACGCGATCCAGGCACTGCACCGCCGTCTCGGTAACTCGGGCCAGCGCGACCGCGACCGGGCGGATGTCATTCGAGAATTGCGGCGCGCGCATGCTGGTTGCGGCATCGTCGCATTTTCCCAATACGCGGATACGATCGAATCGCTGTTCCGGCTTCTCAGGTCCGATGGGAGAGTAGCCGCGCTCACCGGCGATGGCGGCCGCGTCCATGGCGGAAGAATTTCGCGACACGAAACGATCGCCCGTTTTGCTCCAATCGCGAGTGGTCATCGACGCCCGTGCATCGCCGATGAAGTGACACTTCTTCTTACGACCGACCTGTTGAGCGAAGGGGTGAACCTTCAGGACGCGAGCGTCGTTGTCCACCTCGACTTGCCGTGGACACCGGCGAAGATGGAGCAACGACTCGGACGTGTGGCGCGCATGGGGTCGATTCACGAGAGAGTCTTCTCGTATGTGATGCGTCCACCGGCGAGTGCCAATGCGATCGCGAGACTCGAGCGCATCCTTCGCCAGAAAATGGAGATGGCAGGAGTTGTCATCGGCGATCTCGATCTGCTCTTACCTCGTGGCAACCGGTTCACGCCAAATCCACCAGGTGCGCCATCGATCACGGAAGCAGTTCGCGCTACTCTTTCGAATTGGAAATCCGACGCGATTGATGACGACTTGTCTCGACTCGCCAGCGCGCAGGTTGCGGCTCCAGCGCCGGGATTTCTCGCGTTGTGCCGAAGGGGCCGCAAGCACTTCGTGTTAGCCGGAGATCCGCTTGGAGTCACCGACGAACCAACCAGCCTGCTGTCGGCCATGCGGGCCTGCAACGCGGCCGAAGTTCCTGTTTCGATCGGCGATCTGACCGCAGCTGTCGCCGCCATCAATCGTCATTTCGATGGAGCCCGGACTCTCGCTGTTGATCCAGCCGCCGCGGCCAAATCCGGCACTCGGCGACACGCTCTCGGCCGTATCGCGCGAATCGCCGCGCGTGCACGTCCTCACGCCCGGCACGTCATCGCCCCGCTCACTGCGGTCGCACGCCAATCGATCCTTGGCCGCATCACTGCCGACGGCGAGCGACGTCTCAGAGCATTGACGAGTCAGACAATGACCGACGAAGACTGGCTTCGCGAGTTGACATCCATTGGTACAGTCCGTTCTCAGGGCGAGCCCCCGGCGGAAATCGTCGCCGTCATTCTGTTACGCAACGAGACCGTCACAAAAGCGTGATAGACGCAAGGAAACGCTGCCGAGGAAATTGTTCTCGCCGTTAGGGTTCGCTTCCGGACGGGATGTCCCCGTTCGATTCCCAGGGAGGGACACATGCGAACGACAGCTACTTACTTCGCGATCCTCGCCGGTATGACGGCACCGCTCACTCTTGTGAGCTGCTCGCCCGATTCCCCGGCCACGCCGCCCACGGCCGTCGAGACGACCGTGCAGCGCCAGAACCTCCAGGACATTCAGAAAAAGTACGGCTGGGTCGGCAAGTATCACACGGACGGATTGGCGTACATGTATACCCAGCTCACGAAAGGAAGCTCACGGCCGCGCAGCCACGCGGAGCTGTGCAAGATCGCGGCGAAAGCGACGAAGGAATTCCACAAGGCTGCTCGCCGCACCGAGATTCCGGCATCATTGCTCGATCCCGCGCTCGTCGGTGAGTTCTGCCCTGCGGATACGGATGCAGGATCAATCAGGAAGTCGATCGTTGCGACGATTCCATCCGCGATGCATCCGCGCGCCGACATGTCCAGTGCTGCCTCCGGGCTGATCGACCAGATCAGCCAGCTTGCCGCTATGTCTACTTCTAGTTTCGCATATGTGTCGGGCGTCCAGAGCGCCGAGGAGCAGGCGATGAGCCTGCCGCCGGACGAGGCAGGGGCGGTTGTCGCGGTTGGCTCCATCGCGCTCAGCTCTCTCGACTATTGGGATGCCAATCTCAGCTCCTGGGCGGCAATCCCGGGAATAGAGACGGCGTATTCGGTGTCGGCTCTCAACATGGCAGCACGCACTGTTCAATCGGTTGCTGCAGCGCCGTCAGGTCCGCGCTTCGGCCACTGGTGGCAGAACCCGTACGTCCGCGGCTTCAGGAGGGTGCTTGGTGCAGACGCGCTGGCCGGCGGGCGCACCATCTACGTTGCGTGGGAGCTCGGTCCGATTGGCTGGGACGCGGCCGCGGCATCCGCACTGTTCGCATCAGGGACGACTGCCGTGGCGCTGCTTTTCTAATCGATTGACGTCTGGCCGGCTGGGTCGGGGAGAGATGCGGGAATTTGATAATGTTGATTTCCCGGCGGCGGAAGCAATCTTCCAAGACCGAGCCGGCCAGGCGTTTTACCTCGCAAGGAGCGTGCATGAACAACCAGAATTTTCGCAAGACACCGGAAGGCTTTGCCCTCATGAGCGCCATCGTCGGCGTGTTGCTCGCCGCATTGCTGGCGCAGACCCACGTGCTCGCGTTCGGGTCGTTTGCGATGATGGCGATTGTGTTTCTCGTCGCGGACCTGGTGACCTACGTTACGATGAAGGTTGGACTCATCAAGTCGCCCGGAAGCTGGGGCAGGCAAAAGCCGTAGCAATCGGGATAGGGAGGTAGCCGGGTGATCCGGCTACTCCCCTCCCACACCACCGTACGTACGGGTCCGTATACGGCGGTTCGGAATGTTGAGGTCCAAACTTCGGCCCAAGCGCTCGTACTGATCCCCGCACGTCCGGCTTCACCACTGCACTTTACCCTCGGGGCTTCACCCCTGCTCTCTAGTGCGAGCTCCGCATACGCGGACATCTGGTGCATGGCCTTCCCACAGTTCACGGTCGTTTCGCTTTCCTCTCCGTTCGGCCCTTCACGATCGGGGCGGTCCACGCTACCCGAAGCCCTTCGCTACTACGGCCTCTGCTGACTTCTCGCTCCACTGCACATTCATGCCGTCAGCGTCGCCCTTTCAGGCATGAGGCGAGATCTCCCCAGGTAAGAGCATTGACTTTCCCCGCACAATCGCCGGATCTACGCAGCTTCCCTTTGGTCCGAGAACTTCGCGGTCATTGGCCCGCTCGTCCTGGTCGGCCACGCCTCATATCCGATTTCTGTTCGTCGACTCGCGGATTTGCTAGCCGCTTCTTTCAGCGCCACCCTCGCGAATGGTCACCTTGCGGTTCACTAGGGTCCCTCGAACCAAGTTCCCAGAGGACTCACACCTCCTAGTCAATGCCCATGCTGGGCACACCAACGAGTGGGACGTCGATCAAACGTCCCACTTGTTGCATACGAGGCTGTTATTGCGTTCTTCTCCCGATGAGCGCCGCAACTCCCGCAACGAGCCTGTCCACTTCATCGCGAGTCGTGTATACAGCGCAGCCAGCGCGGACAAGGCCTTCCTCGGCGAGCCCGAGTCGCTTCAGAACAGTGCTCGCGTAGAAATCGCCGTTCGAGACAAAAACACCGAGCTCCGCCAGCAGTTCCGCAACGCGACGTGATGTCATTCCACGAACGGTGAACGCAATCGTCGGGGTCCGCGGTGAGCTGGGCGGAGGGCCGTAGAGTCGCACACCGTCAATCGCCGACAGCCCTGTCCACAGCAGCGAAACGAGCGCCGACTCCCGCTGGTGGATCTCGGCAAATGACGACTCGAGACGTTCCCGCCGCGTCGTTCCCTCGTCGCTCAGTGATGCAAAGAAATCGATCGCCGCCGCAGTCCCCGCAATTCCTTCATGATTGAGCGTTCCTGTCTCAACGCGATCCGGAGTATTGTCATGGGCCGGCTCGAGCTTCGGAAAATCGAGCGACTCGAGCATTTCGCCCTTGCCATACAGAACACCGACGTGCGGGCCATTGAACTTGTAGGCCGAGCACGCCAGAAAATCGCAGTCGAGCGCGTGAACATCGGGAAGCACGTGAGGGGCGAGATGCACTGCGTCTACGAACATCAGCGCCCCCACCGCGTGCGCCATGCGGCCAGCCCGTGCGACATCGCTGATTGTGCCGAGGGCGTTCGATGCAGCACCCATCGCCACCAGTCGGGTGCACGGGTTAAGAAGACCCTCGAAGTGTGCCCAGTCGAGCCCGCCCGTTTCCGGAATCATCCTGACGATGCGGACGTTGAGGCCACGATCGGCGGCGACTTGTTTCCACGGATCCACATTCGCATGATGGTCCAGCTCCGTCACGATTATCTCATCATCGGCCGACAAGCGGCGACCAATCGCCCGCGACAGGTGAAACGTCAGCGTCGTCATGTTGGCGCCAAACACGATCTCGTGCGGCGATGCATTCAGAAAATCCCCCACCGACGTCCGCGCTCCCGCAATCACCGCGTCGGTCTCGGCGCTCGTCGGATATGCCCAGTCCGTATTCGCGTTGTGATTGAAGAGGTAGTCGAGCATCGCCTCGGCGACGGCGCGGGGAACCTGAGTTCCGCCCGGGCCATCGAAGTACGCGACACGATTTCCGTTGTGAAGGCGATCGAGAGCGGGAAACTGGCTGCGGATCGAGGCAGTGGAAGCCACCGTTGATCGAGTGTCACTGACGTTGACGTTCATTCTCCAATGTAACTTCGATTCGACGAGTTCATGACGCGTTGAACCAGTCGCGTCCCGACGCGAATTGCGCGGCGAACAATTCCCCATCACCCGCTGCAATCGAGTGCCTCATTGCACCTAGATTTCGCTCGAACGCTGCGAGCGCGGCGTCGATCGCAGATGCATTTTCGGCAACGATCGACGTCCACATTTCGGGTGAGCCTCCGGCGAGCCGCGTCATGTCTCGTCCACCTGGTCCAAGCACCGATCGCGAAACGCCCGCTTCGCGCAATGTCATCGCGAGGGCGGACGCCACGACGTGAGGCAGGTGACTCACCCAGGCCATCTGCGCGTCATGAGTCGATGCGTCCGTAACCTCCGGCAGCGCGCCAAGGGATATCCAGAGATCTCGCGCGGCGCGAAGCGTTTCCGGTGTAGTGCTCTCCGCCGGACACACGAATACCCGATGGCCATCGAACAAATCGTCGCGCGACGATTCCCATCCCGACCGGTGATCGCCCGCAAGCGGATGGGTTCCCACAAACCGCGAGCCAATCCCGGCCGACTCCGCTCCCTCTACCACAAGCAGCTTCGCGCTCCCCACGTCCATGACGATCTCGACATTGCCCGGCAGCGGATGAAGTCGCGAAATCATTCCGCGAGCGGCGCCTCCTGGCAATGCGATCACAACTACCTGTGCTTCCGTGCAACCGTTCAGCGTTTCGTCGAGACCGACGTCGACAACTCCTGCCGCAATCGCGGCGTCGATCGCATCACCATCCCGATCGTAGGCCGTGACTCGCATTCCATTCGCGTGAAACCGCCGTGCCATCGACCCTCCGATCAGCCCCAGCCCGGCGATAGCGACAGTCCGGGGGTCACTCACTCGCCGGTTTCCTGAAGGCGACGCGAGAGTCCAACAATGTGCCAGAAGATCTCGCGAACAGGTTCTTCAGGCACGCCGACGGATCGTGCATGAGTAACCGCATTCCGAATTACTGCGGCTTCACGCTGTGGATCCAGAATCGGCAGGTTTGCCGCGCGCTTGAGTTCGGCAGTCCGCCGCGCAATCGCGATTCGTCGTGAAATGATATCGACCAGCTCGCGATCGAGACTCTCGAGCTCGTCCCTGCACGCGCTAAGTTCGGTGAGACCGTCACTCTCCCGCTGATCTGTCATGACGCTGCCGCCGGCTGAAGATCTCGAGTCAGCGGACTGTCTGTCGTCGTCGACAACGGTTTCATCGTACGCCCCGACGCCAGCGCAAACGGCTCGAGCTGTGTCATCAGCCGCGCGAACGACGGCGGATCGAGAGATTGATCGCCATCGGACAGCGCGTGCTCGGGATCTGGATGAACCTCGACGATGAGCCCGTCAGCACCTGCTGCAATTGCCGCAAACGATAGCGGTGCGACAAGATCAGCGTCGCCGCCGGCGTGACTGGGATCGACGATAACCGGCAGATGGGTTTCCCGCTTGAGCACCGGAATCGCCGAGATGTCGAGCGTGTTGCGGGTCGCCGTCTCGAATGTGCGGATTCCCCGCTCGCACAGAACGACGTTCGGATTTCCATTGGCCATGATGTATTCCGCCGCCATCAGAAGTTCCTTGACCGTTGCCGACATTCCCCGCTTGAGGAGTACCGGGCGCTGAACTTTGCCGAGCTCCGAGAGGAGCGCAAAATTCTGCATGTTCCGAGCACCTACCTGGAGCATGTCCGCATACTCGGCCACAATCTCAACGTGCCGGGTGTCGAGCACTTCCGTGACGACGGGCAACCCCGCGCTCCTTCGCGTGTCAGCGAGCATGCGCAGTGCCTCGATGCCGAGACCCTGAAAACTGTACGGTGAAGACCGCGGCTTGAACGCGCCACCGCGAAGCATGATCGCGCCTGCGTCGCGAACTGTATGGCTCGTTGCTTCGAGCATGTCCGCGCCCTCAACCGAGCAGGGCCCCGCGATCACGGCAATCTGCGCACCACCGAACACCGCTCCGAAACCCGCGTTGATCACAGTTCGATCGACCGCGAATTCTCGGGACGCGAGCTTGTATGGCTTGAGCACGGGCATCACCGACTCGACTCCCGGCATCGACCGAAGCGGGATTCCGTTGAGCAGCGACTCGTCACCAATGCAGCCGATGATGGTTCGGAGCTCACCACGCGACACATGAGTTCTCAGTCCGAGTGATTCTACGCGCTCGCGAATGTGGTCGAGCTCGGGCTCTGAAATGCGCGACTTCGTGATGATGATCATGCTGTCATTTCCGGTAAGGCGATGGATGTTGCGAAAAACAAAAAGGACCCGTTTGATGACGGGCCCTCGACGAAACGCGAATTGGTGTGTGAACCAGAGTTACTCTCGCGTGAACTCCCGTCGGCGGCCCGTGACCAGGGTCGAATAGGAATACGAGTAGTAGGAGTAGGCGCGGCGCTGTTGCATGGTGTGAGCATAGCGCAGCGCCGCCGAGGTTGTCAAGAGATTTTCTGTCGCGTGATTTTCTGTCGCGTCCGCATTGGCTCGATCCTTTGTCACTTGAACCCACGCACGTGGCAACGCTACGCGTTGACCGAGCTCATCATCGCCTCGGGATAACGCGTGCCCGCAGCCGAGCCCTCCGGGAAGATCGCGTCAAGCTCCGCCGCATCGGCAGCACTCAACTGCACATCAACCGCACCAGCGTTTTCTTCGAGATACCTTCTTCTTTTAGTCCCCGGTATCGGGACGATATCCTCACCGCGCGAAAGCACCCACGCGAGCGCGAGCTGGCCAGGCGTGCAGCCGATGCGTTCCGCCAGCTCGCGCACTTTACCCACGAGGTCGAGGTTCCGCGCGAAGTTTTCCCCCTGGAATCGGGGACTGTGCCGGCGATAATCGTCCTCAGCGAAATCCTCCGGTCGCGTTAGCGCGCCGGTCAGAAAGCCGCGTCCGAGCGGACTGTACGCGACAAACCCGACCCCCAGCCGCCGGCACGTCGACAACAGATCGTCTTCCGGCTCGCGACTCCACAACGAATACTCTGTCTGCAACGCTGTGATGTGATGCACGCCATCCGCCCGGTGGAGCGTGGCCGACGACGCTTCGGACAAGCCGATATACCGTATCTTCCCCGCCGCAACGAGGTCAGCGAGAGCGCCAACGGTCTCCTCGATCGGTGTGCCCTTGTCCACCCGATGCTGGTAGTAGAGATCGATCGTTTCAACACCAAGCCGCCGCAGACTTCCTTCGACAGAGGTTCGGATATATTCCGGCTTGCCATCGATTCGGCGCTTCGTCGGATCGTTCGCATCGCGCACGATGCCAAACTTAGTGGCGATGAATACCTCGTTCCGGCGGCCTCTGATCGCACGGCCGACCAGCTCTTCATTTGTATACGGCCCATACATGTCAGCCGTATCGAGGAAATTCACGCCGAGATCGAGAGCGCGGTGGATTGTCGCGACCGATTCGGTGTCATTGCGCTCGCCATAGAACTCGCTCATCCCCATACAGCCGAGTCCGATCGCGGAAACTGCCGGACCGCCGCGCCCAAGCGTGCGTCTTTTCACTTCAGACTACTCCGATAAATCGCTACCATGATCGCACGCCTCGCGCCAACTCCACATCGGCCCCAATTCCTGCCATAATATGGAATCGAGGAGGAGTTCAATGGACACGCCGGCATTCATTTACGTCGTCTACATCAGAACCACCGCCGACAAAGTCTGGCATGCGCTCACGGACGGCGACATGACACGACAGTACTGGAGCAATCATCGCAACGTTTCCGACTGGCTGGTTGGATCGCCATGGCGGCACGAAGACTTCGATGATCCTTGCTGCATTGAAGTCAATGGACGAGAGTGCGATTCAAATTATCTGTCGCCCCACTACTCCTGTCGCGGAAGGTACGTGATGACCATGAACCTCACGCCCTGAGGTGACAGAACTCCAGCAAATCGTCCAACAGTGGGAATGTCGAGAGGCGGAATGGAGAGTGACCCGCCAAGCTCAACGACTTTTTTCGCCGTCTCATCGACGTTGTCCACGGTGAAGTACGTCGCCCAGCGAGGCGGTGTGCCCTGCATGTCCCCGGCTATCGCCATCATCCCTGCAATCGGCGTGTCGCCGATCTTGAATGTCGTGTAATCCATACCGGGCATGTGCATCACTTCTGGCATCCAGCCAAAGAGGTCGGTGTAGAACCTCGTCGAGCCAGCCACGTCCGGCGTGTAGTTCTCGAACCAGCTCGGAACGCCATGATGCGACGTGTCGGCATCGGACCCATTCTGTCCACGTGGCTGCCAGAAATCGATATTCGCTCCACTTGGATCGTTGCACATCACCATCCGGCCGTTGTTCCCCACATCCGCTGGAGGTCTTGCATTGCCGCCAAGAGAATTGGCTTTGTCTGCCATCGCATCCGCGTCGTCAACCTTCACCATTACGCCGATCACCGGCCCCGTCCCAGCCGGCGTCTGCGGACTGATCGTGTCGAAGAGACCGCCGATCTTGTGGCCATCGATCTCAATCAGGTCGCCCATTCCACCCATATCGGAATACGTCCACCCAAACAGCTTGCCGAAGAAATCGCGGGCCTCGGCCGGCTGAGGCGTGAGAATGTTGATCCAGCAGAAGTCGCCGCTCTTACGATTACCGGTTGTCATGACACTCCCTCGATCAATAATTGAAAAGCATAGCTATTTCGGCAGCGCGCGCGTGATCCTCTCGGCGTTTGCGTAATACACCTTCCGGAGAACCTCGTCTGGAAGATCGATGCCGTACAGCTTCCACGATGCGTGGTAATGGCGGTAGTAATCGAAGTACTCGTCGCGCGTCTCGAACACCCGCCAGTAGTATGGATATTCCTCAGGCTGGAAGGAATCCTTGCCGAACATGATGCGATCCTGATACTTGACGAAGAACTCGTGGGCCGCGTGAGGCTGCCGGCCAATGTCATAAAGCACTGCGCCAACCTCGGTGTACACGTTCGGAAACTCATCCAGAAGCCGTCCGAGTCGACCGAGGTCGTTCGCGTACCAGCCCATGTGCGCTGCGACGAATGTCGTCTCCGGATGCCGGCGAAAGAGGTTGTCCCTCTCCTTCATCAATTGCTCAAAGCCTGGAAACTCGTCCTGCGGATACCTGCGGCCCGGGAACAGTGACAGCTCGAGCCACCGCTCATTGGAGTAGTCCACCGGTTTGAAGAATTCCTGCGGATCAGCGGTGTGAATAAAAACGGGAATATCGAGCCGAGCACATTCGTTCCACACCGGGTCGAGATCAGGGTCGTCGATGTGAAGCCGGGTTCCATCTGGCTTCCTGATCGAGAGGCCCAGACTCTTCGAAAGCTCACCGACCCCGACTGCGCCCGCCGCGAGATCGGCGTCGAGCTGTTTCACGGCTTTCTCGCCCCACCCCGGACCGACGTCCCGAAAATCAATTCCCGCCAGAACACGAACACGATCCTTCATCTTCGGCGACGCCCGGATTGCGGCAACGCTTCGGCGGAGCCGCTCTCCCGACAGATTGTCCGCGGCTACCATCAGCCGCACATTGATGCTGTCGAGTGCAGCGCCGAGCTGAGCGAGACCTTGTGCCGTCGTGATGAGATCCTGCGGGTGACCGTGATAATCGATTGCCGGAAAGCGAGCCGCTCGCACAAGATGCTCGGCCGTAACCAGCGTTGAGTGCGGGCGATAATCCAGAATGCTCGGCGCGGGCGACGCAGGAGCTCTACAAAGTCGCGGACGAATTTCGGTGGTTCCGGCAGGGCACGATCCATCTGCCTTGATCTGCACATCGTGACCGCCCTGCCCCGGTGCCTGCTGCTGCGCACCAACATCAATTGCAACGATCGTTGCCGCGATCAGGATTGCTGCTCGAACTGATCGAAACATCATCGGTCGCGGCAGATGATCACCGTTCGTAGAACGGAGGCGGCTCGATTCCGAGCGCACGAAGATAGACATAGCCCTGACCGCGATGGTGCACCTCGTTGTCGATTACATAATGAATGAGACCATAGATGGGCATCTCCCACTGGCCGAACGCCTTTTCCGTTTCCTGCCACCGGCTTGCACTGATGTCGGGCCACAGCCGGTCGATTTCGGATGTCGTGTCATCCCACTGCTTGAGCAGATCAGCCTTGGTGGACGGCTTCTCAGATTTGTCTGACGGCCACACACCGGTCGTCACTCCCTTCAATGTGGGCACAGCCATCGACAGAAATTCATTGGCGTAGTCGGACATCGTGCGCATCCCGCCAATCGAGTAGCCGAACAGCTCCTTTTCGGGAAATGCATCGATGACCCGCCGAGTGAGCGCGCGGTGACCCTGCCAGTGCCTGAGGAGCTGGTCGGGTGTGATGATCTCTGTCAGAGTATTCTTGTCGGGCACTTTGTCTCCTTGAAAAAGTGACGGGAGAAGATTATGCAGCGAAATCACCGCGATCGACAGACTTGGCGCCGCCACGTCGTGTCGGCCATCTTGGTAGTCGATGACAGATCGAGTTGATGGCACTGTCGCAGCAATATTCCGATACCCGGTCAAGTCGATGGCGGCCGAGAGTCTCGAGTCGGTGGACGTCGGCTGGAACGGACTGGCTGGCGACCGCAGGTGGGCGTTTCTGCGAATGGGAAGTGAGCGCAAGTCATTTCCGTGGCTGACTATCCGGGACGTGCCCGGCATGTGGAAATATGTGCCGCGCTTCGTTGAGCCGGATCGGCCCGAGCATTCCGCGACGCTGGTACGAACTCCTCGTGGAGTGGATCTCGACGTTGCGGATCCCGGCCTCGCGGCCGAGCTGGAAAACGGTGCGCGGGTCATCAAGCAAGGTCGGGGCGCGTTCGACACCATGCCTCTCTCGCTCATCTCAACGCGAACGATCGACGCCCTTGGCGCAACATTCGGGACTACTCTCGATTCGCTGAGATTCCGGCCGAATCTCGTCGTTCGGGCAGATGGCGATGCTGATTATCCTGAAGACCGATGGGTCGGGCGAGTTCTGCGAATCGGCGGGATGCGCATGCGCGTGGACAAGCGCGACCAACGTTGCGTCATGGTGAACGTCGATCCGCAGACAACCGCCCGCGACCCCGACGTGCTACGAACGATTGCCCGCGAGCGCGACGCATGCCTTGGCGTTTACGGAACAGTCGTCGAACCCGGGCCCATCACCACCGGCGACACGATCACCGTCGAATAGAGCATGAAGTTATGGATCGATGCCGACGCCGCTCCCCGCGATGTCAAGGAAATCTGTTATCGGGTGTCAGAGCGGTTGAGCCTCGAGACCATCCTCGTCGCCAATCAGCGAATTCAGTTGCCCCCGGGTTACACTCACCTGTCGGCTGTGCGGGTCGATGGTGGTCCGGACGTGGCTGATACCTATATCGCCGAGCATGCCGAGGCGGGCGATGTGGCGGTGACGGCGGATATTCCGCTCGCTGCCCTTCTCGTGCCGAACAAGGTCGTGGTCATCGACCCTCGAGGTGATGAGTACACGGCAGAGAATATCGGCGAGCGTCTGTCGGTGAGGAATTTCATGGACGGCCTGCGAAGTACAGGCGTGGAAACCGGAGGTCACGGAGCTTACGGACAGAAGGAAAAGCAGGCGTTCGCCAACGCTCTTGATCGCGCCCTGTCGAGGGCGCGAAGAACGTAACTGAGTGACGATGTTTGACGAGCGGGATTACCTGATGGAGCCGAAGGATGGACAAGATTCTCAAGGAAACGACGACAGTATGTCCCGAGTGCCTGGAACGCGTACCAGGAATCGTCTTCGAGCGGACTGGAAAGGTGTTCCTCGCTCGTGTCTGTGCAGTCCACGGGGAGGGCGAGGCGCTGATTGCCAGCGACTCCGCATTGTACTGGAATCAGAGTGACATCAAGGCATGTGGAGTAGCCTGTTGTGGTGCCGCTGATAGCCACAGCTGTTCACTCATCTTCGAGATCACGGAGAAGTGCAACCTTACCTGCCCGACCTGTTTTACGGCCTCATCTCCGCACCTTACCTGGACGATGCCATTCGATGAGTTCACCTCGAAGCTCGACCGTCTTCTGGCAAGCGGCAAGTCCAATGCTGACATAATTCAGATTTCCGGCGGCGAGCCGACGACGCATCCCGAGCTCGAGCAGATAATCGCTTACTGCTTCGAGCGTGGAGTAGGGAAGGTCTACATCAACTCCAACGGCGTCCGATTGGCGCAGGACGTCAAGCTCGTGGAACGCATCGCCGCAATCGACGGAGGGCAGGATCGGGTTCACATATACCTCCAGTTCGACGGCTTCGCGGAATCGACCTACGCACAGATCCGTGGATCGAAAAATCTCTATCCGGTCAAGAGAAAGGCCATCGACAACCTTTTGGCCGCCGGCCTTTTCGTAGTTCCTGTGATGACGGTGACGAGGGATATCAATCTGGGTGAGATGGGTGACGTTATCCGGCTCGCTCGGGAATATCACCCAAGGATGAACGCCGTCATGCTACAGCCCGCTTTTTACGCCGGCCGCTACGAAAATGACACGGATGGCGCTCATCTCACGATGGCCGAAATTGCTCACGGGGTCGTCGCGCAGACCGATGGAATGTTCTCGATTGAGGATTTCGGTCCGATACCTTGCTCCAACCCGAACTGCTTCGGAATGGCCGTTGCTCTCGTCAAGAACGACGAGACAATTCCGGTCTCGCGATATTTCCCGCGCTTCGAGACGTGGAACTCTCCCGGGGTTGCGCCACTAATCGAGCAGGTGAGGGACCAACTTCCCGCCACCATGCTCGAGACTGTCGCCGAGAGTGTCACGCTCGATCTGCTTCTCGACCTGCTCGCGGAGAACGATGACTCCGCGAACTGGGCGAGCTACCGTGATTTCTTCGTGGTTGGCATCAAGCCCTTCATGGACGCGGTCACGTACGACCAGCATCGCGTCGATGCGTGCTGCGTTCACGTGGTGGATCGCGGAGGAGCTCCTGTTTCGCTTTGCGAGTACAACGTCCTCCGGCGCCCGCGTGGCCTGTTGTGAGGGTCCAGATCCTCGGCGGTTTCCTCGGCGCCGGCAAAACCTCTGTCGCTCGCTCCCTGGCAGCGGAACTCCGAAAGGCCGGTGACAGAGTCGCAATAATCACGAACGACCAAGGGCAATCCATCGTCGATACCGAGCTATGTCGCGACGACGCTGAACATATCTTCGAGATCGGGGGTGGCTGCTTCTGCTGTCGTTATCCGGAACTGGAGTCTGCACTGCTGGCGGCGCGCACCGCCGGGGCGACCGTCGCCATCGCAGAGGCAGTTGGCAGCTGCACAGACCTCGTCGCAACAGTACTCGAGCCGCTTGGGAGCAGGTGCGGGACCGCATTCGTGATCGAGCCGCTCGCGGTCGTCGTGGATCCGTGGCGGGTTACCGCCACCGCTACGGCAAGCCTTGGCGGCGATATCGATTTTCTTTTTCAGAAGCAGATCGAAGAGGCCGACGTCGTTCTTCTCAGCCGCGCTGATCTGCAACCCCCCGACATCACCTCGCACATCAGACGATGGAATCTCACTGCTCCAATTCTGTCGGTCTCAGGCCGGAGTGGGGCTGGAATCATGGCCTGGTGGTCCGCCCACAGCGAGCACCGTTCATCACTGTTTTCAATAGACTACGACCGCTATGCAAAGGCCGAGTCACTTCTCGGCTGGTGCAACGCGCGCGTTCGGTTGAGTTCACCGGCGGGTCTTGATCCGCGGGACACGGTCGCGCGCTTTCTACAAAACATGGCGAGCGAACCGGTTGCGCACGTCAAGGTGACTGGGATTCACCCGGCCGGAAATTACGGCGGGGCCATCACCAGGAGGGATGGGGATGTGGAGTTGCACGGCACCGTTACGGACCGAGCTCCGGAGCTGCGATGGCTGGTGAATGCCCGCGTCGCCTTGTCCCCGGAAGACCTCGAGCGGTCCGTGCGGCAGGCTGTGATCGGCGTCGCCGGGGTGGCGAGCGTATTCTGGGAGGAGCTGGATTGCTTCAGTCCTGCGCGACCGGAGCCGACCTATCGGTATGCTACGCGTTGCAAAAGTGACGACAACGCATCGTGCTGTGCGGCTTTCTACCAGCGCGAAGACGTGCGCAGGCTCCTTGGTGACTCATATCATCCCGGTGGAACTGATCTGACCATGAGAATGATGCGCGCAGCACACCTCGGGCCGAATCTCGCTGTTCTGGACGTAGCCTGCGGTACTGGCGAGAGTCTCCGGGCAATCGCCAACGAGTGGGATATAAGAGGAATCGGCATCGATTCGGCGCCGTGCGTCTCGTCAGACTCGCGAATCGAGACGAAACCTGGAGACGCTCACCGGCTTCCGTGTGATGGCGAGAGCGTGGACGTAGTTCTGTGTGAATGCGCGTTGAGCACATTCGCGGACCAGCGGCTTGCGTTGCGCGAGATGTACCGTGTGCTTCGTCCGGGAGGGTTTCTGGCAGTGAGCGACATGGTAGTAGGGAGCGGCGTTCCGGATTCGCTCCGCGAGTGGGTTCACTCTGGAACTTGCCTGGAACGCGCCATGTCCTCGGCTGCATACCGGCAAATGATGTGTGACGCTGGATTCGTCATCGCAGACGAATGGGATGCCAGCGACGGGTTGACCGAGTTGCTCAACCGAATCAAGAGAAACCTCATCGGATGGATTACTGCTTCTGCTTCCCAGACCGTTTCGGCACCGCTGCCATTCGATGTGCGTGAAGCGCGAACGACTCTGAAGGAAGCCGCCAAGGCTGTTGCCGACGGATCGATCCGCTACGGAGCCTTCATCGGCAGGAAGCCCGCATGATCGCGCCGGTCGAGACTTATGACATTGCCATCGTTGGGGGTGGCTCGGCGGGGTTGATCGGGGCCGACTTCGCGGCGCGGCTCGGCGTCCGGGTCGCGTTGCTGGAAAAGGAACGAATAGGTGGCGACTGCACCTGGACAGGCTGCGTTCCGAGCAAGACGGTAATCCGATCCGCGCATCTCGCCAGAAATATTGTCAACGCTGAAAAGTTCGGGATCCGTGTCCCGCCCGGCGTGACGGACATGGAGCTCGTGCACGAGCGAGTCGATCGGATAATCGAATCCATTTATCTGCCTACCGCTCCGGAGTCACTGCGACAAAAAGGAATCGATGCCCGAATTGGAGAGACGCGTTTTCTGGACAACAAAACGCTTCAGTGTGGAGACATTCGAATAGAAGCGCGGAGAATCATCGTCTGCACGGGCGCGCACGCGGTGATACCGGACATTCCCGGTCTTTCCGGAGTTCCGATTCTCACTTACGCCGAGCTCTTCGATCTGAGCGAGTTGCCGTCGAGTCTTCTCGTCCTTGGCGGGGGCCCGCTCGGCGTTGAAATGGCGCAGGCATTCGCGCGACTTGGCTCGACGGTCACTGTCGTTTCGCCCGGTATCCTGGAGAGGGAAGAACCCGAAGCTCAGTCACTTGTCGCCGAGGTGTTCGAGAGAGAAGGGATTGTACTGGTCCGTTCGCGGGCGCTCGAGGCTCGAGTGAACGACGGGCTCGTCGAGCTGCGAACTGACGCGGGCTGGTACGGAGCCCAGACGCTGCTCGTCGCAGCGGGCCGGTCACCGACCGTGGCAGGGCTCGACCTCGAGAAGGCAGGAGTTCAATACGACGAAGACGGCATCAGGGTGGACAAATACCTGAGAACAACCACCAGGAACGTCTACGCCTGCGGCGACGTTATCGGCGGTCCGCAATTCTCTCACCTCGCGGGTTACGAATGTTTCAGGGCGGTACGGAACGCCCTGCTTCCCTGGCGCAGCGTAGGGAAAGCGAGTGTGCTTCCAGCCGTCACGTTTTGCGATCCGGAAGTTGCGCGAGTAGGCCTGACTGAAGCTGATGCAATCAGCAAGCACGGCGACGACATCCGGGTACACATCAGGCCGATGTTGAAATCGGACCGTGCGCGATGTGACGGAGAGACGGATGGATTCATCAAGATCATCACGCGGGGAAACAGGAAAATCATCGGAGCAACGATCGTGGGAACGAGGGCCGGCGAGATGATTGCGGAATTGGGCCTCGCAATGGAACAGGGTCTGCCGATCGATTCGATAGCCGAAACAATCCATGCCTACCCGACGTGGACTACCGACGTTCAACTTGCGGCGGTCGATGTTCTGATGGAGCGACTTATGTCCGGTTGGAGTGGAAAGGTGTTGCGATTCCTCTCACGCCGCGGGTGATGGCGTTTGCCTCGGCGTGTCTTCCATCCGGCTGATTCCCACCAGCGCTACACCGGCGAGGAGGCCAGTCGCTGCGAGCACCCCGTCCATTTGCCAGCGGGCTGAGAACGGGGCACCGACAGCAGCGCCGATGAGTTGCCCGAATCCAAGTAGCAGCGAGTAAAGTCCCATGGCGCGTCCTCGAGACTGATCGCGTGTATCGGTGATATCGGCGAGGTGGGCAAATGCAGCGGGAGTGAAGCCACTCTCGACGATTACCGCCGCTGCCGCAATTATCAGCAGCCATCGAGATCCACCGTGGTTCAAGAACCCGAGTGATGCGACTACTGCCAGCATTCCGATAAGGGCGACGCGCAGTGTGAAACGCCGGGGCCATGACGGCGCGCCGAACGACCAGATTGCAATTCCCGCAAGAAACGTCACTCCCCATGCGGCGAAGATCACGCCAATGGTCTTCGCCGGATACCCTCCGACCAGCGACTGTTCCGAAGAACGCACGGGAAGTTTTAGCAGATACGGCGCCTGCTGAAGCCAGATTCCCACTACGGCGTTTACCGCAAGCCATGCTACGGTAAACCCGACAGAACCTCTCTCGCGCATGACCTTTCGCAGTGCTTGCCAGGAGGTTTCCTCCGTGGAAGGAATGCCTGGGTCATCCTTTCCTCGAGCAAACGCCAGCGAGGCGATGTAGATAAACGGAAGAAGCAGGAAAGATTTCCCGCCTGCGCTGTCCCAGATGACGCCGGCGAGCAGGTACCCCCCAATCATTCCGCCGAGAGAAGCCATCTCGAAGAGTCCCATCACGCGAATGCGCGATGTCCCAGCTTTGTCGTCGTCGGTACAGCGTGCAAGGAGCGCGAGTGTCGTGGGCACGGTGCAGGCGGCGCTCGCCCCTTCCACCAGTCGCGCCATCACGAGGGTGGCAGCGAGGGCTGCTACGCTCGATACGCCAAGGGCCGCAAAAGCGCCGAGGAGAACTGCACCTGTTCCGAAAAATGGACCCCAGCGAAGCACTCTTAGGTGCCCTCGCTCGTCGCCGATGCGTCCGGCAATGGGAGCGCCTGCAAGCTCCGTCGCATAAAAGGCGATGCCGATCGCGCCAGCGAGTAGCGATCCTCCGCCGGAACGCGAGCCCATTCGTTCGGCCAGCACGAAAGCAAAGAGCTGACCCGACGCTGAAGACGCCACTCTAATGAGAACGTTCATCAGGATGAGCCGGGCAGGTCTCACTGTCCGGTTGGCAGTAACCGTCGTGATTTAGACGACCTCGCAGACGGTTCGGTTGACTTCAGAGTGCCGGTAACCCACGAACGACGCCGCACGCGGAGACGCCTTGCTACGCGACAAACCCTTCCTCTCGAAGCGCTGTGGCCACCCGGAGCCTGATCTCGTCTGGACGCGGATGGTCGCGGCGGCTCGCGGCCAGAGCGCTGAGGAAGGCCTGCTCGAATTTCGACTGCTGGTGGCAGCGCCTGCAGAACGCCAGGTGAGTTCTTATCGCCGCTTCCTTGGCGGGGGTAAGTTCGTCATCGAGGTAGTCCCACAGCTGGCGCATGACAGCTTCGCAATTCATGAGATCCTTCAGCATTCCGCCTCTCCTGTTATGGCAGCCGCGCTTTCGGGCCGGGAGTTGCCGGATTCGCGCGCATATTGAATCAGAATTTCCTGTAGAAGGCGGCGCCCCCTGAATAACCTTGACCTCACCGTTCCAATGGGAACCCCAAGTACTAGCGCTGCCTCGCCATAGCTCTGTTCTTCGAGGTCAACCAGTACGACCGTTTCCCGGAATGCCTCGGGAAGTTCATCTACGGCCTTGCGCACGGCAGCGATCATTTCCGACCGAATGAACATGTCCTCCAGCCCCTCCTGCTCGGCCGAGGCATGAACTGCTGCGGCGCCGAGCGCCTCGAGTCCCGCGTCGTCGCGTGCTTCGACGCGCATCTGCCGGTTGGACGTTCGTAAGAACGAGTTGCGGCAAATCGTAAACAGCCAGGCTCTGCATTCTGTCCCGGGAGTGAATTGACTCCATGCTCTGAAGGCTTTCAAAAAAGTCTCCTGAGTCAGGTCGTCGGCGTCTGACTCCTCGCGCGTCAGCGACATTGCGAAACGCGCGACTGCTTCGAGGTGCGGCAGCGCGAGGTCAGCGAATTGGTCGTCGAGCGACTGTCGTGCGAGCCCAACGCTTGGAATTCGCTGGACAAGTTGACCAAGGGTGGGGCGCTTCCACGACCTCATTCTCGCTGATGGGTTGATGGTTTCGGGCGATTTCATCGGTTAAATACCAATACTCCACGGCGTCGTGTGGTTCCTCTGCCGTTGCCTGGGACCTGCGTCTGATCAGGCCGGCTGCTTCCTTAACCGGAGGTAAACGCCGGCGAAAACGATCCCGAAAAGCGTGTGGGCCCAAGTAATATCAACCACGGCAACTCCAAAAACTGCAATGGTGGAGAACGGCGGGAGACGGCCGAGGACAGCGGGAGACATTGTTGCGATCCGCAGACGAATTGAGCGCCGCAGCCTGGTGGTCTTGGTTTTAACCTCACAACAGGCTGTTTGCATTTCGCAGCGCCGCTGCGGACCCGCCGCAATGTCTCCCAAGTCTCCGGTAAGTCTCCCGCTGTCCTCCGCCATTTCAGTTCGGTAGTTCCGTGGTTCCGTAATTCTCAGGCCGCTCTTATGGATGGCCTGCGAAGCCGGTGTGGAAACCGACGGTCACAGGGCATATGGCCAGAAGGAGAAGCACGCGTCGCGAATGCTCTCGACCGCGCGCTAACGAGAGGTCTGCGCGCGGGCTAGAATTCAGTCATGATCAACAAATTCCTCGCCTCTGCCGCGGCTCTCGCTGTTGCCACCGCCAGTGCCAGGGCGCAGTCAGCCACTGGCGCGCTCGGAGTCAGGGTAGACTCGATCGCATCGCATGTTCTTCGGACAAGCGGTGTGCCGAGCGCAAGCGTCGCCGTGGTCCAGCACGGACAGGTTGTATATGCGAAGGCCTACGGATTGGCCGAGCTCGGTTCGCGCAAGCCGGCAACAACCGACATGCGGTACGCGGTCGGCTCGATCAGTAAGCAGTTCACTGCGGCCGCGGTGTTGCTGCTGCAACAGGAGGGCAAACTCAATATCGATGATCCGGTCGGCAAATACGTCTCTGGATTGTCGCGCGGAAACGAGGTCACCGTTCGCGAGATTCTCTCGCACACATCAGGCTATCAGGATTTCTGGCCGCAGGACTATCTGATGGCGCCGATGCGGGAGAATGTGACGCCGAAACAGATCATGGGCCGGTGGGCGAGCCAGCCACTCGACTTCGAACCGGGCACGCGGTGGCAGTATAGCAACACCGGTTTTGTGCTTGCCGCAATGATCGTTGAGAAGGCAAGCGGAATGCCGTTCTTTCAATTCGTGCAGACTCGACTCCTCGATCCGGTTGGAATGAAAACCGCGAGCGACTTCGATGGGAACCCTAGAGCCGTCGATGCGACCGGCTACATCCGATATGGCCTCGGCCCGCTCCGGGCTGCACCGGATGCCGGCAAGGGGTGGATGTATGGGGCCGGAATGCTCGCGATGACCGCCGCCGATCTCGCGAAGTGGGATCTGTCGTACATCCGGCACAATGTCCTCTCGCCAGCGTCGTACGCTCAGCAGCTGGGTGACACGCGGCTCAGGAATGGTGCCGCGTCGAGCTACGGTCTCGGCGTGCACACGCAAATGAGCGGCGGACATTTTCTGGTCGAGCACGGTGGAGAGGTTTCGGGATTCACGGCGGAGAACTACGTGTATCCGGAGGACAGCGCGGCAATCGTAGTGCTGACGAACCAGGATGCGGCTCCCGCGGCCGAATCGATTGCGTCGCAGATTGCCCGCGTTCTCTTCACGGCAGAAGATGCGGTAGCGGCAGACAGAACAATGCAGGCACGCAGGATCTTCGACGGTCTTCAGCGAGGCACTGTCGATCACTCACTGTTCACGGAGAACGCGAACGGGTATTTCAGTGATGCCGCCCTGAAGGATTTCGCGGCGAGTCTTGCGCCGCTCGGGTCGCCCGTGAGCTTCGTGCAAACGAGCACGTCGATGCGTGGTGGAATGACGCTGCGTGTGTACCGTGCGACGTTTGCTGGCCGCTCGCTTCGTGTCTGGACGTTTGAGACGGCGGATGGAAAGCTGGAGCAATATCAGGTGGCGCCAACCGCGTAAGTGCGGGAGTGCGGAAACGCGATGGTGGAGAACGGCGGGAGCCATGGGAGGTGGGGAGACATCGCGGCGTGCCCGCGGCGCCCTCTCGAACGCGAAACAAGCTTACTTTGTGGGTTTAACAACAAACGACAGGAGTCGCTCGACGAGAGATCGCAGCGGCTCGCAACGATGTCTCCAGCCGTTTCTCCGGTAAATCTCCCGCCGTTCTCCACCATTTCCGTTCCGTAGTTCCGTAATTCTCAGGCCCTCCCCGTGTTAGATTGCGTACATAAGGGGCATGCTTGAATACAAAACCGTTCGTGGAAGACATCGAGACATACGCACAGGATATCGTCGATACTGTGCGCGAGCCCCTGCTGATGCTCGATACCAACCTGCGCGTTCAGAGCGCCAATCGGGCATTCTATGAGACCTTTCAGGTCTCCTCGGAAGAAACCGAAAACCGGCTGATCTATCAGCTCGGCAACGGGCAATGGGACATCCCCGCCCTCCGAACCCTCCTCGAGGACGTCATCCCGACAAGCTCGGTCTTCAACGACTTCGAGCTGGAGCACACCTTCCCGGTCATCGGCCGCCGCGTGATGCTGCTCAACGGCCGCAAGCTCCGCGCTGGTAGCCACTCGGCGATCATTGTCCTCGCCATGGAAGACGTGACCGAGCGGCGCCGTTCCGAAGCAGACCTCCGCGCGATCGAGACGTACGCGCAGGACATCGTCGACACCGTCCGCGAACCCCTCCTCATCCTCGACAAGACGCTCCGCGTTCAATCCGGGAACCGGGCGTTCTACAGCACATTCATGGTGTCACCCGACGAGACCGAGAATCGGCTCATCTACGAGCTTGGCAACGGGCAATGGGACATTCCGGCGCTGCGCACACTCCTCGAGGACATCGTTCCAACCAGCTCTGTCTTCAACGACTTCGAGCTCGAGCACGATTTTCCCTCACTTGGCCGGCGTGTCATGCTGCTGAATGCACGGAAGCTCCAGGCGGGTCATCACGGAGAGCTGCTCGTGCTCGCGATGGAAGACGTCACCGAGCGTCGCCGCGCCGAAGAAGAAGTCGCCAAGGCGAAGGAAGTCTCGGAGATCGCCAACAGGACCAAGAGCCTGTTTCTCGCCAACATGAGTCACGAGCTCCGAACGCCGCTCAACGCCATTGTCGGCTATTCCGAGATGCTCCAGGAAGAAGCCGCCGATCGCGACCTCGACTCGTTCGGCGACGACCTCGGCAAGATCAACGCATCGGGACGGCACCTTCTCGCACTCATCAACGACATTCTCGACTTGTCGAAGATCGAAGCCGGCAAGATGGAGCTCTATCTCGAGAACTTTGATATCAGGGCCCTGATAGACGACGTCGCCGCCACCATTCAGCCGATGGTCGACAAGAACTCCAACGAGTTTCGAATCGAGTGCGCGGCCGACCTCGGCGGAATGCGCTCCGATCAGGTCAAGGTGCGACAGGCGCTGTTCAATCTCGTCTCGAACGCGGCGAAGTTCACTCACGAGGGCTCAATCACCCTCAACGCCGAGCGTGAGAGAATGGACGACGCGGACTGGATCGTGTTCCGGGTGGCCGACACCGGCATCGGGCTGAGTCCCGACAAGATGGTCCGTCTCTTTCAGGATTTCACGCAGGCGGATGCGTCCACGACACGCAAGTTTGGAGGTACAGGCCTCGGCCTCGCGCTTACCCGCCGGTTCTGCCAGATGATGGGAGGTGATGTCACCTTGCACAGCGTCGACGGCGAAGGTAGCACCTTCACCATCAAGCTGCCCGCAACAGTCATCGAGGCGAAACCCGACAGCGACGATCTTGCCGAATCCCGGGACGTTACGGTCTTCGCTCGCGACCGGAGCACTGATCCCGCTCCGGCCAAGTCAACGTGCGTGCTCATCATCGACGATGACGCCGCGCAGCGCGACCTCATGCGCCGCTTCCTGAGTAAGGACGGCTTCTGCGTAAGATCAGCCGCCAGCGGCGAAGAGGGCCTGAGACTGGCCCGGGAACTCGTCCCCATTGCGATCACTCTCGATGTGATGATGCCCGAAATGGATGGTTGGTCCGTTCTCGCTGCTCTCAAGAACGATCCGGTTCTCGCCGACATCCCGGTAATCATGCTCACCATGGTCGACGACCCGGAGCGCGGCTACACTCTCGGCGCATCCCAATACGTGACGAAACCCGTCAATCGGCGACGGTTGTCGAAGATCCTCAAACGCTACTCGTGCGCGGATC
>JBBSFT010000018.1:0-32052 GCA_038254845.1 Gemmatimonadales bacterium
CCGATATGGAAACTCGACGGGGCAGTAACCGAAGCTCGCTTCTTTCTTGCGCTTGCTGTGACGGTGGCCAACGCGCCGTCGAGGCCCCGCTGGACCGTCGACAGCGAATTTCGGCGCGCTGCGGAGCGAAGGTCAAAGTGAAGCGAGACAGGTAATAGTCGGGTAGGTCGACCTCTCAGGCCGCGACTCCGCTTTCGACAGGCGTTGGTTTGATCTTCCGCCCGTCGTCAACTCCCAGCCCCACGAACAACGAAAAGAGCACCAGCGTCGCCGACGTGAGAAACGGCACTGCTCGTCCGAAGTGATCGTAGGAGAACCCGGCCCACAACGGAATGATCACACGTGCAAGCCCGCCATACGTCTGCTGAACGCCCATGTACAACCCGCGCTCGTTGCTTGGAATCACTTTCGACAAGAGTGACGTCACGCACGGAAACGTGAACGCAGTGCCAAGCGGCACGAGCGCGATTCCGATTGCTAGCAGAATGTAGTTGTGCATGAATGGATACGACGCCAGTCCAGCCGCGAGCATCACTAGACCAATGCGGGAGAGCCGCGCCTCGCCATATCGCTCGACCGCTCTCCCGAGAAAGCCCGCTCGCGTGATTACGGAGATGACCCCGATGTACGTGAAGAAAATCCACACCTTCTTCTCGCCAATTCCGAATTGGTCGGCAAGGAACAGCGGAAGAATCGCGGTCACCGCCGAAAACGATCCCATCGCGATCGTGTAGATCCAGATGAGACGAGGTCCGGGCTCTTTCGCATGTGAGATCACACGGACAAGCGCGTCGCGCGAAGCATTCGGTTTTCTAACCGACGTACGCGCGTCGTCCATGTCACGCGACTCGCCAAGAAACCGCCATGCGAACACCATGTTAACGAGGCACAGTGCGGCGGCCATCAGCCCCGGACCACGACTTCCCGCGAGAAGCGCGAGCGTTCCAATTGGTGGACCGAGCGTGACGCCGACATTGGTCGCGGCCGACAGCCATCCGAGTGCCTTCGCTCTGTTCTGCGGCTCGGTCGCGTCTGCAACGTAGGCCTGAATTACGCCGACAGTTCCACCGCCGGCGCCCTGCACGGCCCGGGACAGCAGAAGAAGCCAGATGCTGTTGGCAAACGCGAAGACGACATATGCAATCGCCGCCGCGCCAAGTCCGACAAGCAGTGCGGGCTTCCGCCCATACTTGTCGGAAAAGCGGCCCCAGAGCGGAGCACTGAGAAGCTGAGCGGCGGTGAACGAGACAACGATGACGGTCACCATCAACGAGCCCGCACCCAACTTCCGCGCGTAGAACGGCAGGAGCGGGATGACCATCAACACCCCCACCATGTCCACAAAGGCGGTGATGATCAGGATCAACAACTTTCTGAACAATTGGCTACTCCGCCGTCTTTCCCAACGCCGCCGGCGGAACTGCCCGGCCAACGACACCCGCGAGCGCGATGATTGTCAGTGCATAGGGAATCATCTCGATAAACTGGGACGGTATCACCTGATTTCCCTGAAGCTGAATCTGAAGCGTCTCGGCCGCTGCAAAGAACAGACATGCGAGTGCGGCGCGCAGCGGATCCCACCGTCCAAAGATCACCGCCGCGACAGCAATGAAGCCGCGTCCCGCTGTCATCTGATCGGTGAACTGATGCTGATCGAGTGCGAGAAACACCCCACCCAGTGCTGCCAGCATGCCGGAAACCGCGACAGCCGTGTAGCGCACTCGATTCACGCTGATACCGACGCTCGCGGCTGCATCGGGATGTTCACCAACGGCCCGCACTCGCAACCCGAATGGTGTCCGGTAAAGAAAAAACGCAAGCACCGGCGCGACGAGCAACCCGAGCCACAGCAGTGGGTTGTCGAACCCGTGAGCAGACAGGTTTCCGCCAAAACCATTGACGCGCGGAGAATTCGAGGAGCTCGCGAACGCGAGCTTCAGGAAGAACCGGGTGACGCCGATCGCCAGCAGGTTGATCGCAATCCCGACAACGACCTGATCGGCACGATAACGAATCGTGGCGATAGCGTGGATGAGACCGAACACCAGGCCGCCTGCGATGCCACAAAGAACGCCGATCCACGGACTTCCCGAGTAATGCGAGCCCAGCGTTGCCGAGAACGCACCGGTCAGCATGAGCCCCTCGAGCTCGAGACTGATGATGCCCGACCGTTCAGCGATAACTCCACCGCTCGCCGCGAACAGATACGGAATCGCAATGCGCAGTGTCTGGGTCAGAAAGGAGATCGGATTCATGCGGTGACCGGCTTCCGACCTTTTCGCAACACCGCGCGAACCTCAGGCACTGACATGGCCACCGCGAGAATCACAATCCCCTGAAGCACTTCCACCATCTGCTTCGGCACGAATGCGTGAATGGCGAGACCACCCTGCGAGAGCGTGGCGAAGAAGAGCGCCGCGAGCACAACTCCAACCGGATGATTGCGGCCAACGAGAGCGACGGCGATACCGAGAAATCCGGATCCACCGGCGAATCCCTCTTCGTAATAGTGCTTGTAGCCGAGCACATAGTTGATGCCGCCGAGCCCGGCGATTGCGCCGGAGATAGTCATCGCGCGAATCCAGACTCCACCAACACTCACTCCACCGTACTCAGCGGCGTCCGGCTGATGACCGACGGCGCGCAACTCAAATCCGCGCCGGCTCCTGAAGAGAAAGAGCCACGTCGCCGCTGCAGCCAGCAGCGCAATCAAAATTGTAAAGTTCGCCGCAGATCCGTGAAACCCGGAGATCACCGATTCGAGACGCGGCATTACACCCGCGCGAATCTCTGGCGTGTGAAGCGTCTCGGGAACGTGCAGATGAGCGGCGACGATCCAGTTGAGAAGCGCGAGGACGATGAAGTTCAGCATGATCGTCACGATGACTTCGTGTGCACCGAATCTCACCTTGAGCCAGCCGGGAAGCGCGCCGACGAGTCCGCCGCCGGTCGCTGCACCAATCATGCACAACGGCACTGCCAGAATTCCCGGTACCGACGGAGAAAGCCCGAGTCCCACGAGCGCCGCAACAAATCCCCCTGCCGCGAGCTGACTCTCGGCGCCGACGTTGAAGAGTCCAGCACGGATACCGAGCGATACCGCGAGTCCGGTGAACACGAGCGTCGTCGCCTTGTAGAGAACCTGGCCAAAGCCGTACGCATTTCCCCAGGTTCCCTCGAGCAGAAGCTTGTAGACCATCGCTGGCGACTGGCCATAACTCATGATCAGCAGGTCACCGGCGATGAGTGCGACAAGCAGCGCAACGAGTGGTGGGTAAAGAGCTTCTTCGAGCTGTTCTCTGGCTCGTACGTTCAAGCGGCCGACTCCGTTCGCGTGCCGGTCATGTATTCTCCGAGTGATTCTTCGCTGGCCTCTGATGCCGGAACGACCGTGGCGAACTTGCCGCGATACATCACTGCGATACGATCGGCCAGCGCCAGCACCTCATTCAGCTCGGCCGAAACGAGAAGAATTGCCTTGCCGGCTGCTCGCGCTTCGCGAAGCCGCGAGTGGATGAACTCGATCGCGCCGACATCCACACCACGCGTCGGCTGCGATGCAAGGAGAACGGTGAAATCGCGACCCATCTCACGCGCGATGACGACCTTCTGCTGATTGCCGCCGGACAGGCCATGTGCTGGCAGCTCCGGCATCGGCGGACGGATGTCGAATGCCTTGATCTGATTCGTCGCGTTCGCGTTGATACGGTCCGTGTCAAGAAGGCCGTTGCGGGCGAAGTCGTGTTGCTGGCCGAGCACGAGATTATCGGAGACCGAGTAGTCGAGAATCAGTCCGCGGCGGTGGCGGTCTTCGGGAATGTGCGACAGTCCGGCATCGCGGCGCTCGCCGACATTGTCGAACGTGACGTCCTTGCCGTTAATCCGGATATTTCCCGATTCGATTTTCCGCAGTCCCGCAATCGCTTCGACGAGCTCGGTCTGCCCGTTGCCTTCGACACCGGCGATGCCAAGGATCTCGCCAGGGCGAATGGAGAATGTTACGCAGTCAACCACGCGCGTCTTCCGGGAACCAAGGACGACGAGCTCGGTGACGCTGATGGCCGATGCGTCATCTGCACTGGCGACAGGCGCGTTGGCCCCACCATGCTCGGGTGTCGTCAGAATTCCTGCTCCATCGTGCGACGTCAGCGCGACCTCGCGTCCGACCATCGCCTTCGCGATCTCGGATGGAGTTGTCTCCGACGTCGTGAGCCGGCCGACGGTCTGGCCCGCGCGCATCACCGTGATCGTGTCGGAGATGTCGATGACTTCGTCGAGCCGGTGGGTGATGAGAACGATCGTCCCGCCAGCATCGCGCAGGCCGCGAAGAACTGTCCACAGCTCGCGAACCTCCGGTGGAGACAACACCGCCGTCGGTTCATCGAGCACGAGAATCTTCGCGCCGCGAAAAAGTGCCTTCAGGATCTCGACCCGCTGAGCTTCGCCGACGGAGAGACCGGCCACTTTCCGCTCAGGCGACACATTCAGCCCTGTGTCAGTGCTCAACTTCGTGACGTCATCGACCGCCTTGCCGTAGTCAAACCGGCCGTTCTTAACCGGCTCCATTCCAAGCACGATATTCTCGGCGACAGTGAGAGTGGGGACGAGCATGAAGTGCTGATGGACCACACCGATTCCGGCGCGGATTGCATCGTTCGTGTTCCAGCCAGTGACGTCACGGCCATTGACCTGCATCTTCCCGGCATCAGGAGGCTGCAATCCGCCGAGGATCTTCATCAACGTGGACTTGCCCGCTCCATTCTCACCGACGAGAGCGTGAATCTCGCCCGCGCGCACCTCGAGCGAGGCGCCGCGATTAGCGCGAATCGATCCGAACGTCTTGTCGATTCCTTCCATCCTGATCGCATACGCCGCGCGATCGGGGGTTAGTGGCGGAGGGTGCGTCATCTCGTGCCTGGCACCTTGATTCGGCCGGCGATGATGTCCTGTCTCAACTGTTCAACTCGGGCGTGGACGCTGTCGGGAATGAGCGCCTTGTTGTTGTCGTCGTAGACATATCCCACGCCGTCCTCGGCCAGCCCAAACGAGTAGATGCCGCCCTTGAACGTGTGGCTCTGTACGCGCTTGATCACATCGAACACCGCGGCATTTACGCCCTTCACCATCGAGGTGAGAACGTGGCCGGGCGCTTCACTGCTCTGGTCCGCATCGACCCCGATCGCAAGCTTGTTCATGAGCCGCGCGGCCTCGAACACACCGAGGCCTGTTGACCCGGATGCGTGAAAGATCACGTTGACTCCCGATTGGTACTGGCTGAGCGCCAGCTCTTTCCCCTTACCCGGATTCTTGAAGGCATCGGGAGTGACGCCGGCGTACTGGGCGATCACTTCACAATCGGGACAGACCTGCTTGACCCCGGCGCGATAGCCGGCCTCGAACTTGTGAATGAGCGGGATGTCCATGCCCCCAACAAACCCGACCTTCTTCGATTTGCCGACGAGTGCCGCGAGGGCACCGACGAGAAATGATCCTTCCTCCTCGCGGAACTTGAGCGCCGCGACGTTCGGAGGAGGTGGAAGCACATTTCCCTTGTCGTCAACAGCGAGCGCATAGTCGACACACGCGAACGGCGTAGCCGGATATTCTTTTGCGAGCTTCGTGATGTCGTCGGAGAAAATGAACCCGACGCCGATCACGAGGTTCATGTGTTCCGCGGCAAGGAGACGGAGGCCTGCTTCACGGTCCGATCCCTCACCCGGCTCGATGAAACGGATGTTGGGACCGAGTATTCTCGCTGCGCTGTCGGCGCCCGCGTAGGCGCCGTCGTTGAACGACTTGTCGCCACGTCCGCCGACATCGAGCACGATGCCGACGTTTGTCGCTCCGGGTTTACTGGATTCGGCCACTCCGCGTCCGCCGGCGAACAGCAGCGCGGCGTGGACGACGAGCAGGGTTACGGCGACGAGGAGGAGTTTCCGCATTCAGGAGGATATTCGCGCACAACGCGCGGCGCGGCAAGACGTGCGCCCCCGGGCCTTCGTCAGAACCGCAGCCGTTGAAGTCTGGAGCGCATAAATTGACTGGATGCCTGACCGAATCCGAACGCGCTTCCTCGTCGTTGGCAGTGGTGTTGCCGGTCTCCACACCGCTCGGCGGGCGTCGTCCGAAGGCGACGTCATGGTGCTCACCAAGCGATCGCTGTTCGATAGCGCGACGGCGTACGCTCAAGGTGGAATCGCGGCAGCATTAGGCGCAGGGGATTCGCCCGAACTTCATCGGAAGGACACGCTCGCCGCAGGGGCGGCGCTGTGTGATTCGAAAGCGGTCGAGGTGCTCGTTGAAGAGGGCCCGGCCCGTGTGCGCGAGCTGCATACCGCTGGTGCGGACTTCGATCTCGAGCCCGGCGGCGCGTTCAAGCTCGGCCGCGAGGCCGCCCATTCACGCCGTCGAATCGTGCACGCGCACGGCGATCAAACCGGTGCCGAAGTGGCTCGCACGCTAATCTCGCTCGTTCGCGAGACAGAGAACATTCGGGTCCTCGAGCGAACGCGAGTTCTGGACCTCATTGTGAGCAATGGTGTCTGCCGGGGAGTCAGGGCGACGAAAGCGGGCGTGCCGGTCGAGATCATTGCCGATGCAACGGTTCTCGCAACAGGCGGGTGCGGTCAGGTCTATCGCTACACGACGAATCCGCAGGTGGCCACGGGTGACGGTTTCGCCATCGCGCACCGGGCAGGAGTGAAGCTGGCCGACATGGAGTTCGTCCAGTTCCATCCGACAGCGCTGGAAACACCCGAAAATCCGCTTGCATTGATCTCTGAAGCCGTGCGCGGTGAGGGGGCCACTCTGCTCAACGATTCCGGCGAGCGATTCATGATGGTCAAGCATCGGCTCGCCGAGCTGGCGCCGCGAGATGTTGTCGCGCGCGAGATTTTTCGACAGCAGGCAAGGGGCAGTCAGGTGTGGCTGGACGCACGCAAGCTTGGGAAATCGTTCAAGACCCGCTTTCCCGGGATATTCGCCTTGTGCAAGGCGCGCGGCATCGATCCGTCAACCGACATGATTCCGGTCATTCCTGCAGCGCATTACATGATGGGCGGTATCGTCACGGATCTCGCCGGACGCTCGAGCATGAGACGGCTCTATGCATGTGGCGAGGTCTCGCGAACCGGCGTGCACGGGGCCAATCGGCTCGCCTCCAACTCGCTGCTCGAAGGGCTGGTATTTGCCGAGCGAGTGGCTCGGGACATGATCGCACTGTCGGTGCTGAAGACGGCTCCGAAGAAAACGAAATGGGACGCGCCGCCGCTCGTCGATCGCGGGGCAGCCCAGGTAGCGGCGGACGATGTCCGCCGGGTGATGTGGGAAAATGCCGGCATCGATCGCACGGCAAGAGGATTGCGAAAGTGTCTGGTACTTCTCGGCGAGATCGCCAGGCGCCTTCCCATCGGCGCAACCGAAGAGCAGAACATGATCGACACGTCGCGCCTCATCGCCGAGGCAGCGCTACTGCGAAAGGAATCACGAGGGGGGCATTTCAGGAGCGACTTCCCGCACACAGTCAAAAAGTGGAGGGGAAAGCACATCGAATGGTGATATGACTTCATTGCAGACCGACCCGGACACCGCTGCCCTTCAGGCCGAGATCAAGGCACTTGCGAGAGACCGCAATGCGGTAATTCTTGCGCACAATTACGAGCGTGACGAGGTACAGGATGTCGCCGACTTCGTCGGAGACTCGCTCGGACTCAGCCGCGAAGCGGCGAAGACCGATGCCGACATCATCGTCTTCTGCGGCGTGCATTTCATGGCGGAGACCGCGGCGGTTCTCTCGCCTCAGAAAATGGTCCTGCTCCCGGACATGGCGGCCGGCTGCTCGCTCGCGGCTACCATTGACGGCGATCAGCTGCGCGAGTGGAAGCGCGATCATCCCGGCGCGCTCGTCGTCTCATATGTGAACACAACTGCAGACGTAAAGGCCGAGAGCGACTACTGCTGCACGTCGGGCAACGCGGTCGAGATCGTCAACTCGATTCCCGCCGAGAAGGAGATTCTATTTCTACCTGACATGTTCCTCGGCGCTCACGTTCGACGCGTTACCGGGCGGCAGAACATCCATGTTTGGATGGGTGAGTGTCACGTGCACGCCGGAATCGACCCGGAGCACATCAACTTCCAGCGCGCGAAACACCCCGATGCGGAGCTCCTGATTCACCCCGAATGCGGGTGTGCCACGAGCGCCGTCGAGGCAGTATCGGCCGGCGATATCGATCCGGAAGGCGTGCAGATCCTGTCAACCGAAGGGATGATCAATCGCCCAAAAATCTCGAGTGCAGACGAATATATTGTCGCCACCGAAGTCGGAATCCTCCATCGGTTGCGTCGTGAGAACCCGACGAAGCGATTCTTTCCCGCAAGCGAGCTCGCCGTCTGCGCCTACATGAAAGTGACGACGCTGCCAAAGATTCTCCGGTCTCTCCAGAATCTCGAGCATGTCATCACCGTCGAGCCGGAAATCGCAGCACGGGCGAGAACCGCAATCGAGCGGATGATTGCAATCGGCGGCCAGCGTCCGCTCTCAATGAAGCCGGAAACGGCGGAAGACCCCGGCGAATGATCACGCGAAGCCGCAAGATCGCGCTTCTCGCCGCCCGGGGACTCGCACCGAGCGAGGCGCTACGATTCCCCTATTCACGCCTCACGACCGCATCGATGGTGAGCGATGCTCTCGGCGAAGATGCCGCAGACAACGACGTCACCGGTATTGCAACGATCGTGTCGGACCGTCGCGCACGCTGCTCGATGATCGCGCGGCAAGCCGGAGTCATTGCCGGAATTCCACTGGCGCGGGAGGCTTTCAGACAGCGCGATGCCCGGGCGTCAGTGCGGGCGGCAGTGAGAGACGGCCAGTACGTCGGCGTCGGCACGCCAGTGATGTTCATCACCGGCCACGCGAGAGGGCTGCTGTCAGCTGAGCGAGTCGCGCTCAACTATATGCAGCATCTCTCAGGTATCGCCACCCTCACCGCCCAATTCGTCAAGGCGGTGGAAGGCACGCAGGCACGCATTCTCGATACGCGGAAAACGACACCGGGATGGCGTCGGCTCGAGAAGTTCGCGGTTCTCGCCGGCGGGGGCATGAATCATCGAATGGATCTCGCGTCGGCCGTGCTCATCAAGGACAACCATCTTGCCGCGCTCGGGGGTGACGTCGCGCTGGCCGTTCAGCGTGCGCGCGCTGTTGCGCCGAAAAACACGGCCGTCGAAGTGGAGTGCGACACTCTCGATCAGGTTCACGCCGCCGTGGCCGCCGGAGCCGACATCATCATGCTCGACAACATGACGAACGACAATCTCGCCGATGCTGTCATCGCGATTGGAGGACGCGCCGTTACCGAAGCCTCGGGTGGCGTTCGCCTCGACACTGTTCGTGCGATTGCCGAAACGGGAGTGGACTGGATCTCGGTCGGCGCGCTGACTCACTCAGCGAAAGCGATGGATCTCGCGCTGGACTTCGAGTGAGTCCCGACGATCAGGATGTCTGCGACGTGTGTGGATCGCCTGATATTCGAGAGATAAAGTGCAAGGTCATCTGCAACAACTGCGGAACGATCCTCAAGAGTTGCGCGGACCTGTGTCTTGATCGAGGATCGAGTCCCGGACGAAATATCCACCGCCCTCTCTGATATAAGCGGCGACTGAGCGGCGCTTGGCGTCTGTCACCTCGGCGAATGCGCCGAGGGTCACGCGGTTCGCCCTGAATCGCAGGCCCGATTCGACACAGAACAGATCGCACAAGGCCAGCTCACGCTCTGATTGAGCTTCGCCCGTCTCGTCGAGAATGCTCTGCGTTCGCGAAATGACCGACGCTGTCGCGAGCATCTCGATTGCCATGCTGGCAAGACGCTCGAGAACGAGCTGACGGTCAACAATCTCGCTGCGATGCCGCATGATCGCCCGGTCGGTAGCCGTCTTGAGCTCCGCGACGTGCTTCTCGAAGAACCGCTTGTGGTCATGTAGTCGCGGATGAAGATCGCCGTCGAGCGTTCGGGTGAACGACGGTCTGATCTCTGTCACATTATTGTGGTTGAATGCGTCCGGCGGTGTCGAGCTGGAGAGCGAGCAGGGCAGGGTCGGACACCGGCGCGTCGCAGGAGTACGCTCGGCAGACGTACGCGGTCGGCGTGCCATCACGAGCTTCCTTGCCGTCGAGCAGCGCGACCTGTGCGGAGGAGAATCCGCCGGCCAGGACGAGCGATGGAACGTACCGCGTTGCGACCTCGTGCTCGAGTGCGCGAAAAGCTACGTCGTTCCGGCTTCCGGCAATCGCGACTTCAACCGCTCCATTGGTCGCAATATCGGCCGCGCCGAGCATGTGACCGAACGCACTCGGGTATCGAAGCAGCGGGGTTGCAATCGTCTCGAGAACGAAATTCGCGCGGCGGCGTTTCTCGGAATCATCCTGAAATTCGCCAAGCAACAGCAGCAGCTCCACTGCCATTGACGTTCCCGATGGGGTCGCATTGTCGGTCGCATCGCGCGGCCGCGTGATCAGCGTTTCCGCGTCGCTCGCCGTATCGAAGAACGCACCGATGCTGTCGTCCCAGAAGAACTCCGTCATCGTCGTGGCAATCGCAGAGGCGCGATCGAGCCACTGTGAGTCGAATGTCAGCTCATAGACAGCAATGAAGCCAAGTGCAACGGCGGCATGATCTTCAAGGAACCCGGCGATCCTGGTCTCGCCGTCCAGGTGGCTTCGCATCACCCGGCCGTCACGCATCATCTCCCGACACAGGAACTCGGCGTTCCTGATCGCGACTCGCGTATAATCTTCGCTCTCGAACGCGCGGGCAGCAGTCGCGACGCCGCGAAGCATGAGACCATTCCATGCGGCGAGAATCTTCTCGTCGCGCGCGGGCCATTGGCGCCCTGCCCGCACGGCATAAAGCGTGTCTTTCGCGTCGGCAATGATACGCGCGAACAGCTCCGGGGAAACCCCGGCGCGCGCTGCGACCATCGCGCCCTGGGCACGCACGTGAAGAATGTTCCGTCCCTCGAAATTGCCGGCTGCGGTAGTTCCGTAGAACGTCTTCACGGCGAGAGAATCGGAGCCGAGCAGCTCATCGAGCTCGTGCTCGCTCCAGACGTAGAATTGGCCTTCCTCTCCGTCACTGTCGGCGTCGAGCGAGGAATAGAATCCTCCTTCCGGAGAGGTCATCTCGCGGCTCACCCACTGCAGCGTTTCTTCAGTGACACGCCGAACATCGGGATCGTGTGTCGCCTGCCAGAGATTCGTCCCAAGGCGAACGAGGAGGGCGTTGTCGTAGAGCATCTTCTCGAAGTGTGGCACAAGCCAGATGTCATCGACCGAGTACCGATGAAAACCTCCGCCGATCTGATCGTAGATGCCTCCGTTCGCCATCTTCGAGAATGTGTCCGAAACCATCTCGAGCGCGTACGGTGCATCGGTTCGACGCCAGTATCTCAACAGGAAATCGAGCACCATTGTCGGCGGGAATTTCGGGGCGCGATCGAAGCCGCCGTGGCGAACGTCGTATTTCTGCGCAATGCCGCGGTAGGCCAGGTCGAGGGCATGTGTGCCGAGCTCTCCTTCACTTTTCGCGCGAGCTTTCGACGCATCGAAAATCTCCTGGAGCTGCAAAGCGGTGTGCGCAATCGTATCGCGGCGGTTGCGATACGAATCGGCGACAGATTGAAGCACCCGCTTGAACCCCGGTATGCCCTGGCGATCTTCGGGCGGATAGTACGTGCCCCCGTAGAACGGCGCGCCCTGGGGAGTCAAAAAAACCGTCATCGGCCACCCGCCCCGCCCGGTGATCGCCTGCACCGCCTGCATGTAGATGCTGTCGAGGTCAGGCCGTTCTTCCCTGTCTACCTTCACGTTCACGAACAGCTCGTTCATCAGTCGCGCGATATCTTCGTTCTCAAACGACTCGTGAGCCATCACGTGACACCAGTGACACGCCGCGTAGCCAATGCTCAGCAACATCGGACGGTCTAGCGCGCGCGCACGCTCCAGCGCTTCGGGGCCCCAGGCGTACCAGTCCACGGGGTTCTCGGCGTGCTGCTGAAGGTACGGGCTTGTCTCGTTCGCGAGCCTGTTTGCCATCCTGAAACCCGGTGGATGGTTCGATCACGTTCCGGATGCCATTGCGACCGGCTTTCTCAACTATGCAGCACTCGGTCCGGAAGGCAAGAGGCCACCGGGTCCGGCGTATCCGGACTCCGCGGCACGCCGTGCCTCGGCGCATTAACTTCTCGCGATGCTTGTCTGGATTGGACTGGGAGGCGCGGCCGGAAGCATTCTTCGATATCTGTTCGGCGCGCTCGTGCAACGCTCGGCCGGATTGGCATTTCCCGCAGGTACGCTCGCGGTCAATGTTGTCGGCTGCTTCGTGATGGGCATTCTGGCCCAGCACTTCATGAATGCCCAGACGTCGCCGGTGATGCGCACCGCGCTCATGACGGGCTTCTGCGGCGGATTCACCACCTTCTCGGCATTCAGTCTCGAGACCGTCGGACTCCTGCGCGGCGGTGAATATGGAAAGACCGCGGCATACGTAGTGCTCAGTGTAACCCTGTCGATACTGGCTACCATTTCGGGAATGGCCGCGGCGAAAGCCGTCGTGTAGCCCAATCTCAAACACCCACTGGAAATTGACATGACCGGAAGCTCCACGTCCGATCTGACGGAATACCTCGACGAGAACTACTCACGGACCCGCGACGAGTTGTTCGACCTTCTTCGCATCCCGAGCGTCAGCGCCAAATCCGAGCATAATGCCGATACCGCCCGGACCGCCGAGTGGATCAGAGCGTCGCTCGAAGAAGCGGGGTTGAACGCAACAATATTTCCAACAGCAGGACATCCGATCGTGGTCGGCGAGTGGCGAGGAGCGGAGGGCGCGCCGACAGTGCTCGTGTACGGTCACTATGATGTTCAGCCAGCCGAGCCTCTCGACCTGTGGACGTCACCTCCGTTCGAGCCGACCATCCGGAACGGAAATATTTACGCGCGCGGCTCGGTAGACGACAAAGGGCAGCTCTTTCTTCACATCAAGGCTCTCCAGGCACATCTCGCCACGCGCGGAAAGCTGCCCGTGAACGTGGTGCTCATCGCTGAAGGTGAGGAAGAGATCGGAAGCGATCACCTCGAGACATTCGTGGAAGAAAAGAAAGATCTTCTCGCGGCCGAGGCGGTTGTCATCTCTGACTCGGCGATGTTCGCTCCCGGGCAGCCGTCGATTCTTTCATCGCTTCGCGGTCTTGCGTACTTCGAGCTTAACGTCTGCGGCCCGGCTGTGGACCTCCACTCCGGCGCATACGGTGGCGCGGTGGTAAATCCGGCGATGGCACTCGCGAGAATCCTCGCAACGATGCACGACGAAAACGGGCACGTCGCAATCGAGGGCTTCTATGACGACGTCCGAACGTGGTCGCCAAAAGTGCTCGAGCAGATGCGGGAGCTGCCCTTCAGCAATGAGACCTTTCGGAAAGAGACTGGTGCGCCCGCGCTGGGCGGGGAAAAAGGGTACACCGTGCTCGAGCAGCTCTGGGCGCGGCCGACGTGTGAAGTGAATGGACTGTTGAGTGGCTACACCGGCGAAGGGGCGAAGACCGTTCTTCCGTCGAAGGCGATGGCGAAGGTGAGTTGCCGCCTTGTTCCGGACCAGAATCCGCGTGAGATCGAAAAACTGATTCTTGCGCATGTTCAGAAGGTGGCGCCGGCCGGTGTCGAGGCGACGGTCAAATTCCTTCATGGCGGAAGGCCCTGGCGCGCCGAGCTGAATGGCCCCTTGTATGACGCGGCGAGACGCGCGCTGGCGACAGCATTCGAGAAGCCGCCGGTCATAGTTGGAGAAGGTGGCTCAATCCCGGTTGTCGGCGATTTTGAGCGCATTCTTGGTGCACCGGTTCTGCTTGTTGGCTTTGGACTTCCGGGGGAGAATGCCCACGCGCCCGATGAATGGATGAGCGAGGAGAATTTCCGGATCGGCATGCGCGCAATGGCGACGTTCTGGGACGAATACGGGGCCGCGTCAAAGACGGGCTGATGCGGCACGCGCGCGTACCCGTGCGAGATTCCACTCGAACCAGCGATCGCTCCCCGCTCGTTGATACCGCAGCTTCAACGCAGTCGTGAGCTGCGACCGCGCCGGCTCGGGGAGGGTTGACAGTCGGCCGACGATAGTCGGGATGGCGTCGGTCGATAGATCTCGCGTGAGATAGACGACGTCGAGTTTTCCTGTCGTGCCGAACAAGTCGATGTTCCTGCTCGCGATCCAGGCCTGATGGTTCCAGTAGATCAGGCCGACGAAAATGGTAACAGCCGCCAACGCTGTCCGCCGAAACAGGCGAGCAGGATCAAGCTCCCGCGCGATCTCGATTGATAACACCAGCAGGCTGGCGGTGACGAGGAGCATGTACGCCTGTGCGTAGAGTCGAGCCGTCGTGAACCCGTACGCCTGTTCATAGAGCAACACGCGGTGAAACGCAGATCCGAGCAGGAACAGGACTGCCGCCACGACCGAGAGTGTCGCAAGACGCAGGGCAGACCGCCTGGTATCTACTTCTCCGTAACGCTCGGCCACGACGATCAGGAGTGCCGTACACGACGCGACCACCGTCAACTCTGCAAAGCCCCTCCGGGCGTACTCGGCGAACGTCATTCCTGATCCGTGCACGGCGGGAAGGCTGCCAAAGAGATAGCTGAGCTGGACTGCGAGAAACGTCCAGAACAGAAGTGATACCGCGGTGAGGAGAATCAATCGCTCCGTAGACCCGAGCCAGCCGCGTGACGGGCCATGCAACTGTGGGGGAAAGACGAGACCGCGAACGTCAACGTCCATGCCGCGGTCCGCATATCCGAACGCACCGAGCACGATCGCGAGAAGCCCGACGAAGAAGAAAGTGCGTGGAAGGAACGCCCAGCTCGTCAGCAGATCTCCGATCGCGTCTCGCCAGCCGGCAAATGTCGGATCGGCGGTCGATAGCAGCAGGCCGAAGATGAGTACGACCGGAAGCGTGATAGCGACCCCGCGCAGAATCGCCCGTGCCCGGGGGGAACGAACCAGATGAAGAGCATCGAGCGCGCGACGGACAGATTCGGACAGTGCAAGACCAAAGGCGACCGCCGGGGCAACGACCGTCAGGCCGGCGGTGAGTCGCTCGAGGCGCGGGTCAACCGACAGCAGCATCGACAGAGCAAGCAGGATAATGACTGCGAGGCAGATGAGCCCCGTGAGAAACTGGTCGGCTGTAATCACCGCGCCTCCGGCAATGATTGCGGCGACGAACGCGAGCCAGAGAACCGTCAGGCGATTGCCATCCGCCGCCCGCACGAAGGCGGTGAGTGTAAGCCCTGCACAGGCGGTCCAGATCAACCAGTTCACGCCCGGCTCGGCGTCGTACATGATCCACGTGCCAAGTGCGGCCACAGCCAGCGCCGCAGCCCAGAGGATGACACGCTTGGGTGATAAGGTAAGCGGCACTTGCCCAGCTCCGAGCATTAGAAATCCTGAAGTTCGTGAAGGCAAGCTGGTGGGGCTGATCTATTCTGTCAAGTACTTTGTATGACAAAGTAAAAAAGCGCCGCGTTGTTCGTCGAACCAACAGCCGGAGCTAGTAGCGCCAGTCCCTGATCATGAAGAAACTGAAAACGCTCGTCGTCGTCGGCGTCTGGAGCGCGTCGAGGCTCGGCTCTTTCAACAGGTACCGCGGCTGAAAGCTCGTCTCGAAGCTATAGCCCTTGAGTCCGCCGAACCGATGCTGAAGAAGAATTCCCGGACGCTGAAGTGCCGACGGGTCGGGCCGCAGGTTAAGTGACAGGAATGAGTGCGACTTGATGTACTTGCCGTATTCGATCTGCGTGCCGCGAAGGAAGCTGCCGACGTCGGTCTCGACGTCCGCCGGAGCGATGTTGAGGACATCAGCGCCGATTGCGCGGGCTGCTTCGCCCGAAAGCTGGTCGGCGAAGACACCAAGGGCGACCGCCGCAAGCTGCTTGCTGGCGAGCGCGGCACCAGCGCCCACAAGGTTACTGCTGCCGCCAAGCCCCGATCCCTCCAGCTGCAATAGCGACGACGACGACCGCCCGAATGCCAGGTAGCTAAGCAGGTCCGACTGGGCGATTGGCGGCTGCGCATCGCTCTGGAGCGAGATCTGCGGGTTCTTCATCGTGCCGCCGATGATGATCTGGACATTGATCGCCTCGCGCGACGGCAATCGAACCTCGTATCCCGCCGTCACCTGAAGCGTGGGATTGATCTCGTCGGAGTTGATGAATGTCGCCGACCCGCGCTTGACGTCGAAGCGCTTCGACAGGAAGCTGTACTCGCCGCGCTCGCTCAGTAGAACTCCGTCGAGAATGAGCGACCGTTTCGCCCGATTGACGTGGATTGCCAGATCGCCGTCGCTGTAAACTTCGACGTTGAAATCGGACGATCTGACAAAGACATCGCGATCGACCCGGAGATTGACGTCCATCCGGAGGTTTGCGAGGAGCGGCGATTCAGCCGCAAAAATCTCGCGGTTGGCGAGCACCGCGGTGTCGAGCACGCTGAACAGCGCCGGGTCGCTCGTGCCGATGATCTTCTTGCCTTCCGATTTTGGCACAAACAACACGCCATCGAGAATTCGGAGATCGCCACCGACGTGGGTGTCCTTGAACGGCCCGGTAATGCCCAGGTTGATGTTCGCCGTGAGCTTGCCGTCCTTGTCGTTCAGGACGGTAGCGCTATTTGCAAAGAGCTTGAGGTCGAACGAGGGCTCGCGCAGGGATCCGATTCCCAGACCTCCCGACAACGCAAGGCGGCCACCGCTGTACGCAACGAGTGAATCGATGACGACGGTATCGCGAAGCATTCTGATAGAGCCATCGATACGGTTCAGCGTAAGTCCCAGCGACACAACGTGCGCCTGAGCGTCGTCGAGCTGGAACTGGCCGGTGACCTCCGGACGGGCCAGTGTTCCATTGACCTTGAAGTTGGCGACCGCACGGCCTTTCACGTCAGTCACTACGGTCGAGAGCTGGGGGATCAGGTCGAGCGGAAGGCTGTCGGCCCGAACCGCGAGATCGAGCTGTCTGTCTTTCGGGAGACGCGGCCCCGTCACTCCGCTGAGCGCGAGGTTGATCGGGATTGTGCCCTTCGCAAACAGGAGCGATGGCTCGCCTGCGCGCATCGCGTCAGCTCGGCCGGTCAGAGTCTGGTTGGCGTAGCTCAACACCCCGTGGACTTCGGGAACCAGCACGTCGTTGTAATAGAAGCGCTGCGTTCCAAACGACCCGGAGAACGTCGGATCGGCGGCAGTGCCGGCAGCCTTGATGTCGAACGACAGAAGCCCATGTGCCGCTACGTCGCTCTGGGCGAGATCGATGAGATCCGCGACCTCGAAATTATCAACCGCAACCTCGACATTCGCCCGGCCTTCTTTCGGCACCAGGCCATCGACGTAAATCCGCCCGTTCGACGAATTCCGCAGCTCGAGCTTGTCGATGTTGATGCCAGCCGGACCCCAGTGAACGACTGAGGGATGGGTAGAAGCCCAGACGGTGCTGTCAAATCTCAGCTGCGTCTTGCTGAGCCTCAGCTCGTTTCCGGCCTTGTTCAGCACAAAATCCGCGTTGGCCGAATAGACGTCGCGATCGTTCTGAACGACGGTGACTTCCGCGGTCCCCAGCGGCTTCTGGTAACTCACTTTGGTGCGCACGCTGTCGAGGTCGAAACCGCCGGCCACGATTTTTTCTGCCGTGGCGTCGAGGCTGACGTGCGACTGCGGGGTCAGCGCATTGGTCCAGTCATACTGCGCCTGAAGCTTCGCCACAGTGTTGCCGCGCGCCACGATGTTCTCGCCACTCGCGGTGCCCTTCAGTCCGAAGCTCTTGATGTTGCCTGTCGCCACACCATCGGCACGCAGCGATCCCGACAGCACGCTCATGCTGACGACGCTGGGCGTGTCCACTGCCGCGAGCGTTGGCGCGGCTTTGCCGGTGATGGCTCGCTCGACCTCGGTTGCCTTCGCGATTCGCGTCGAATCGGATTTGACCTTGCCGAGACGACGGGCAAGGACTCCCGGACGAGGTGGCACATCGCCAGTCGCCGGTGGCAGCAACGGAGCAAGGCGGTTCAGCGAATCGACATTGACATGATAGCTCAACTGTCCGCTCCGGCCGGGTGCGAGGCCGAACGTTCCACTCGCGTTCGCGATGCCTTCCGGGATTTCCACCGCGAGCGTATCAATTCGGGCCATTCCATTTGCGGCCGCAAGCCGAATTTTCGCGCTCGTGATCGACAGCGTGTCATACGTGGATGACTGGACGTCAGCCACAAGATTGGCGCGCATCGTCGCCGGGTCGAATCCGCGGCCATTCGCAGTGGCCGTTGCCGATATCGACGTCCGTGGAGCCTTGGCGATGATCGCATTCGCATTGAACAGTCGCGCGTCGAGCGATGCATCGTATGACGTTTGACGGCTGGCCAGATCGAACCGGCCAGTCAGGCCAAGCGATCCCCCGTCGGAGAACGCGAGATTCGTTTTGACAGCGAGATTGCCAAGCGTTCCCGTGACACGAATCGGCCCGCTTGCCGCGCCACGAAGCCCGGCTGCCGGAAAGAAACGTCCAGCGGTGACGAGCGAGAGAGGATGAAGGCGCGCGTCGAGATCGAACCACGCTGACGCCACCTTCCCGCTCGGCGGCGCGCGAAACGCAGCCGTGCCGGTAAGCCGTGACACACTGCCGCGGTCGACGTGCGTGATATCAGCCTTCGCAACCATCCGCGACGCAGCGAATCCGTTCAGCGTCGCCGTTCCGGTGATCGTTCCGCCAACGGGCAGTTTCGCCGCATAGCTGCGCACGAGATCGACTTGGAGCGGGCGCATGGTCAGCCGCAGGTTGTCCGCACGAAAATCGCCTTTCATGAAACCAACATTGCCGACAGCGAGGACGTGATTTCTGCCGGCCCGCCGGTCGTCGAAGACCACGTCAGCATCGACCGCGAGATTTTTCTCGTCACCATTCAATTTCGCCCGGCCGGCAAGAATTCCACTGCGAGGCAGCTTCACTGTCGGGAAGACATGTTCGATAAGCTTCGTGTCGAGCGACGAGAACTTCACGTCGGTTTTCTGAAGCGAGAACGCGGCACCTATGTACGTGATTCCAAGTGTGCCCATCAGATGAGCGTTCTCGACCTGCAGATCGGCATTGCGAGTCACATACACACTCGTGTCGCCGACCCAGTCAAGATCGAGATCGAGCTTGCCCGATCCACGCTCAGGAATCCGGGGATAAACCCACCTGATGTCGGCTGTGGCCACTGTATCGGCATGCAACCGAAGAAAAAGATTGTCGTTCGTGATGATGTACTTGCCCGATCCGGAGAGCCTGCTTCCGGGGAGTGTCGCGCTCACTTTCTGCCACCAGATCGAATCGCCGGTGAACTCGAACGATCCGGCCAGCGACCGCACGTCAGCGACGGGCGGCTTGAATGGCTCGGCGATCATGCTCAGCGACGCGACGTCAGCATGTCGAGTTCTGTACGCGGGATCCTCGAGCCGGAGAAGCGGAATCTTCGCGTTGACGTGGTGAAACCTGGACACCTTCTGATATCCGTTTGGCACTTTCACAATCGCGAACCGCCCTTCCGGGCTCATCGCCGTGCGAATGACGTCAGCTTCACTGATATTGGCAGTCGACTTCGGAGCCCACGGTGACTTCGCCGTGATGTCGCCATCAACAAGCGTCACATCGGTGAAGCGGATTACCTTGCTCCAGTTGTTGCTTTTCTTTCCAGGCTTCGTGAGCGTGTCGCGCGGAAAGATGCGATCCCAGTTCCACCGTCCATTCGGTTGCCGGTCGAGTACGATTACCGGATGAACGAGACGCACCGCGTCAAACTCGACACGCTGGCCGTACAGCGAGCGAAGCGCGTAGCGCGCCGACGCCTCATCGACCTTCGCGAATGGCGCACCTGCGCTGTCGGTGATGACCAGGTCGTGAAGCGTAAATCCTTTCAGGAGATTGCCGCTGACAGACCCGATCTTCACAATGCCGTGCGAGTTGTTCTGAATCAGATCCACAACACGCTTGCGCACCTGTCCGCGACCCCAGTCGGTATTCGCGATCGAGAAGACGAAGATCACCGCGAGGCACGCCAGCACCGCCAGCACTGCAAGCGCCCGGATGAAGTTGCGCCTCATCAGAATGCTTCTCCGATCGACAGATGCAGCACGAGCCGATTGAGAGCCCCTTTGAAGCCTGATCCCGACTGCGCAAACTTGCGTCTGCGCTGAAGCGTCACAAGTTTCGTCACGCCGTTTACCACTGTCTCGGTGACGACCGGCAGCTCCTCGGCGCGCCCGGGATTAACGCCCAGGTCGACACGGATCGGGCCAACCGGCGAGCGATACCGGACCCCGAATCCAGGCGTGACCGCTCGCGCACTCGATGGTAATCCGTTTGTCGTTTTCTGCGAGACATACCCGCCGTCAACGAACACAGCACCAAAGAGCTGCTGCCAGATTGGAAACCGGAATTCGGCACTCGCCTCAGCCACGAAATTGCCGCCCAGCGGTCGAGGGTCGAAGGAAGTTCTGTCGAGTCCAGCGGCGTTCGGATCGCATGTGGTTATATCTACCGTCGCACCGCAGTTCGGGTCCTTCGCCCGAAGCCGCGACGAGGGAATCGTGAGCACTCTCGGCCCGAGCTGGTTCTCGCCGAATCCGCGAACGGACCGCGAGCCGCCGGCATAAAAGCGCTTTCTCGGGTGCAGCAGCTGCGCGTCGGTGGCGATCCCAAGTGCTGTTGCCGTGCTGCTGAGCGCCTTCACGTATCCGACTCGAACGTGGCCGGCAATCGTCCCGCGCTTTCGCACCGGAGTGTAGATCGCGCCATCGGTGCTCACCCGATTGTACCGGAAGTCCGACAGCGTGAGCGCTGATGCGTGTTCGGCCTCGACCGTGGTTCGATAGCCGTGATTCGGCGAAAAGGGGTCGTTGGCGCGATCGATGTTGTTCGAGAGGGTCAGCGGCGAGAGACGCTGGCGCGCGCGAAGGGCGCCGAGAGTCGGCTGATCGCAGACGCCGAAGTTGACGCAGAAATACACATCACCGGCCTCGACCCGGTTGATCTCGAAGCGGTAGTTGATGCTCGCCGGGCCGCGATCGAGAAGTTCACGAGTGAACGTCGCGCTCGTGCCGTAGCCACGATCGATGTAGATGCCGGGCGCGCTCCGGCGATGCGCGAACAGGCTGAGCGCCAGCTCATTCTGCTGCGCCCCGAACCACGGCTCGCGCAGGTTGAGACTCAGATTATACGTCGGCCGGAAATAGCGGGGGTCGTCCGCGTTCTGTGCCGCGCGAGTTGCATCGCGAAAAATCGACTTTCCGTTGAGCTGGCTGGCAAAGAGATTTCCGACAGCTCCCTGAAGATCAAATCGCCGCGCACGGCCGAGAAAATTGTAGTGCGTGAAGCGACCTTCGACCTGAAAGAAGTCGATCGTGTTGAATCCCGCCGAGACGCGGTTCTCGCGCAGCGGTGCTTCCTGAATCGTGACAATCACAACCTTCGACGAATCACCCTGGCGCGGAACGTTGATCGCGGCGCGGCGAAACAGATTTGATTCGTACAGCGCCCGCTGGCTTCTGAGAAGCTCGGATCTCTTGAACAGTGAGCCGGGGTGAAGCGTCAGAGATTTCAGGATCGTGCTCGTAGCGATCTCCTTGTTGCCTTCGACGATGATGTCGGCCACCGTCGCTTTCCATCGCGGGTCGAGATTGATCGCGACCGTCGCGAGCCTCGTGGCAGTGTCGATCTGCAACGCGGTATCGACGACTGCATCGGCATATCCCTTGTCCCACAGCGCCTGTTGCAGAAACACGCGGCTCGAGTCGAGCCGGATCAGGTTGAATGGAGAATTCTTTCTCAGCACGACGCGCTTGGCGACGTCGCGATCGCTCAGAATGTTCTGTTTCTGATTGACCGTGATCTCGGAAACGATCGTCGGCGGACCTTCGGTGACGAAGAAGGTGACAGCGACGTCGTCCGTGTCGGTCTGTTTGACGAGCGTATCGACAGCCGTCTCGCGATACCCGCGTTTCCAGTAGAACACCCTCATCCGAAGAACATCGCGCGCCAGCTCGGTGTGATCGAGGTATTTGCGCGTGTAGAAGTAGCGCGTTTTGCTGATGAAACAAATCGGCTTGAGAACGAGGCTGACGCAATGGGACTGGTCGGTATAGATGTTCAGCCTGAGCTCTTTCGGATCGACGGCTTTGACGCCCTTCAGCGATACCGACTTGACCTCGAACTTGACCGGCCCTTTGCGCGGGGCGACCGGCGCGGGATGCGCCGGCGATGCCGGGCCCGGAGCCGGAGTGGGTGTCGGATTGGCTGGGGTTTGGGAAACGAGGGCTGCAGGAAGCAGCAGCATGGCAAGTGCGGCTCCCCAGCCCCGTCCGTTTTCGGGCCACTTCATGACGTCGTAAAGAGCAAGGCGTAGGCCCGTGATTGCCGCGCCGCGATCCCGCTACAGCCCTTCGAGGAGCGCATCGTTGCCGGTGGTTCCGGCGATGCGCTTGATGAGCCACTCCATGGCCGAGGACGACGGCATCTGCTGAAGCCCGCGCCGAAGCGTGTAGACGTGCTCGAGCTGATGCGGAGGAAAGAGCTTGTCTTCGCGACGGGTCCCGCTCACCGAGACGTCAATCGCCGGAAAAATGCGCTTCTCGGCGAGAGACCGATCGAGCTTGATCTCGCAGTTTCCTGTGCCCTTGAACTCCTCGAAGATGACATCGTCCATTCGCGAACCCGTCTCCACAAGAGCGGTCGCAATGATCGTGAGCGACCCCCCCCCATGCTCCGGCGCAACTGATCTTGCCGATCCGAAGAAAGCTTTCGGCCGGGCCATCGCCGACGAGTCCAGGCCGCCGCTCAGCGTGCGACCGGTTCCTCTCTCAACCGTGTTGTACGCACGCGCCATGCGGGTGATCGAGTCGAGAACGATAACGACATCCTTGCCAAGCTCGACCATGCGTCGCGCGCGCTCGAGAACCATCTCGGTCACATCGGTATGACGGGCGGCCGGCATGTCGAAGCTCGACGCGACGACCTCGCCGTAACCCCACGTGATCATCTCGCTGACTTCTTCGGGACGCTCGTCAACGAGCAGCACCAGCAGCACGGCCTGTGGATGATTGACCGCAACACCTTCGACAATAGCCTGAAGAAGCATCGTCTTGCCGGCACGGGCGGGCGCAACGATCAGCGCACGCTGGCCGTAGCCGATCGGCGCGATGAGATCAATCGCACGCCGGGTGAGCTCCGGTCCGCCCTTCGCAGGGCGACCTGTCTCGAGCTTGAGCTTTCGCTCAGGATACGACGCGGTGAGCGCACCAAAATCAGGACGACGAAGTGCAACCGACGGATCGTCACCGTTGATCTGCGTGATCTCGGCAACGACTGTCCGCCCGCGATGATCGCGACCAGTCGTGGCGAACACGGCATCGCCGCGACGAAGGTTGTATTGGCGTCCGACATTAGGGGGCACGAACGCGTCGCCTGGATCCGACAGATAGCTGTTCGCGGCGCGGCGGATAAAGCCGCCGTCCCGCGCCATGTCGTACCAGCCCGTCGTTTCACCGTCGGGGACAATCGGCGTAACCGGCTGGCGCTGGATGGGCTCGCGCTGCGGGCGGTTTGCGTTCTGGTTGCTGTTGGGATTGCTGTTGGGATTGCTGTTGGGGTTGTTGTTGCTTCCGCCGCCAGCGTTGTTCCGGCCGCGCCGCCCGTTGCGCTGATTGCGGCGTCCGTCGCGGCGATTGTCGCCTCGGTCATTCTGCGGCCGGTTGCCACCTTGTTGACCGCCGAACTGATTGCGTTGCGGCGGTTGACTGTTGTACTGGGGTGGCTGTTGCTGCGGAATATTATCCGCGGATTCGTGAGCCGGTGCCGGTGGAGTTTCCACCGGGGAGGCAAATTGATCCTCGTCACTTCCATTGCCGTTCATATCATTGGCTGGTCTGGGAGCATCGAAGCTCTCGGATTCCGGTGATGCTGGTTCGACTGAATCGCGATACGGATCAGCATCTCCGTATGGTTCGTTGCTTCGAGGACCAGACGGGCGCTGGCCTCGGCCGCGACGAAAGGGACGTCGGCGTTCGTTCATCAATTTGTGGTGTGGCAGGGAAAAAGTAGCGCGACTGGCTGCTGCGGCGGGCGCGGTTGGAACTCACGCGGCGTCCGCAACTTCATTCTTTTCGTAGGCGCGCCTCGATGGGCTGCGCTAGTTCTGGAATGGTACTCACGATTGCCGGAATTGTCCAGCAATCTGACCGAATGGTAGTATCCGGCTCGCGGATTGTCCAGCGTGATGCGTCCGCGTAGCACCATTTGAACGCAGCTGTCGAGCGCCCGAAGTGGGACGAAGCGACGCTATCTTTCGCAACAACCTGCGCCGACGACGAGATGCTCCTGGACGAAAACACAGATCCCACACCCGAGCTCGAGCGCGCTGTCGCCGAGAATCCGAACGATGCCCGCGCGCTGGTTGCACTGGCAAACCAGTACTGGCTTGCCGGCTCCGGACCCGAACCGGTGAGCGATCTGGCGTCGCGCGCGATCGCCGCAGATCCCGAAAATCGTGCGGCCTGGCACCTGTGGGCGCTCGCCGAATCGAATCCGCGGCAGCGCGTCGGCCGGTGGCAGCAGGTCTCGGCGCGATTTCCCGCCGACGAACTCGCGCGTGCAAACGTCGCCGACAATGCCGCATCACTCGCGGGCGCGGAGCACGACCACGATGCGCTCGAGCTGGCGATCGCCACGTACGAACAACTACTCACAACCGCAACTCACCAGGAGCAGCGCAACGCGCTTGACGGCGCGCTCCGAAGCTTGAGAGGATGGAGATTTTGAGTCCAATCAGGTCCCGCGCTACTTGTTCCCGGTCGGCATCGGCCTCGCGACTTTCGATGGATCACCGTCGGACACGTACCGGCTGCCGTCCTTGTCCATCCGGTCGAGTACCTGCTCCATCTGATTTCCGATCATCTCGATGCGCGTGATGCTGAGCGGATTGAATGCGGGATCATACGGACTCCTGGTCGGCCCGCCGGCAACTTCCATGATCGCCTGATTGTCGTAGCGCGTGACTGCCTTCGATTTCGGATCGGCCCACGATCCCGATTTCGCGAGCGCACGGTTCTTTGGCCAGACGCCGAGCGGAAGCGCGAACGTCCTCACCTTGAAGCCCGGTACGGCAGAGTCAATCGCGAGCTGGCCGCGCGCAATCTGCTCCTGCACCACCGCGTCCGAGTACTTCGCAAGGTTTGCATGCCACAAGGTGTGGTTGCACAGCTCGAAGCCCTGATCGTGAAGGAATTGAACTTTCTTGAAGCGCCATTCGTCCTTCTGACCTTCAATTCCTCTGTTGCCGAAAAAGTTGTGTCCCGCCGCCGCTCCAGGCAGCATGCAGAACACGGCGCTGTTGTTCCAGTCAGGATGCTTTTTTCTGAACGCGAGCCAGATTCCCATTCCACTCGTGGGGTCGATCTCGAGCTTGCCGTTGTTGTCGATGTAGCGGAACTGGCTCGGGCTCGCATCGTCGAACACCACGACCAGCGGGGAGAGGCCGCGGGGAAGATCGATCTTGCGGTCCAGAAGCTGCGAGATGGTGACCGGCCGGTATCCTCTTCGGTAGAAGTCTTCGAGGTCGCGCGCGAAATGGCTGCGCTCTCTCGAATACAGCGCATCCTTGTCCGCGATCACATGGTATTCAGCCACCGGAATTCGACCGAGCTCGTTCGGAGCGCGCAGCGAATCGGCAGCGGTCAGCCGATACGCTACATTCGCTCCGCTGGCGCCGGCGGCCTGGCCGGCGTCACTTGTAGATGCCGGTGTACTAACTGATGAAACCCCCGAGTCGCCGGTGGCGTTGGGGGAGTTGGAGGTGGTTTTGCTATCTGCCTTCGTCGCGCAGGCGGAGAGCACCACGATAAGCGCAATTGCGTTCAGTTTGTTGACCATGACTGCCGATGCATGAGAAAGATTGAGATCCGACGGGACGTTGTACTTAAATCTGTACTAGCAATAAGCATTCTAGGCGTTCTCGGAGGAGATTCCTGGCTTGCCACCTGCGGCTACGCGGGCTGCCCGACACCTCGCCAGATCCAGTCCTACAACCCGGACGAAGGCGGGCGAATCTTCGATCGCAACGGCGCCTTCATGGGCCACGTCGAGATCGTGCGTCGGTTGAATGTACCGATTGCAAGCGTCCCGGTGTTCGTTCGGCAGGCGTTCGTCGCAACGGAGGATCGCCGCTACTATAACCACAACGGCATCGACTGGCGCGGATTTCTGCGCGCCGCCGCGAGAAACGTGCGGGCCGGGGGAGTCCGCGAAGGATTCAGCACGATCACGATGCAGGCGGCACGCAACAGCTTCGTCGTGCACCGGTACAAAAATCGTTCGCTGCCGCAGAAGCTCGTCGAGCTGCGCGTCGCCCGGCTGATGGAGCGATCGCTCACCAAAAACCAGATCCTTCAGCTTTATCTGAATGCGATCTACATGGGCAACGGCATGTACGGCGTCGAAGCGGCGAGCCGCGACCTGTTTGGCAAGAGTGTCAACCGGCTGACGCTGCCCGAAGCAGCCATGCTCGCCGCTCTGCCGAAAGCTCCCTCGGTGTATACGCCACGCCGGAATCCACGACGCGCCATCGCGCGGCGCAATCTCGTGATGCAGCTCATGGTGAACGAGGGCTACGTATCGGCGGGAAGGCTGGGCGGTCTTCAGGGAACTGTCATGCGCGTTGCGCGCGACGAGTGGCGCCCGGACGACCGCGCCGACTCGTTTGCCCTTGACGCTGTTCGCTCTCTTGCGGATTCGGTTCTCAGCCAGAACGAGGAGGACGTTGCCGATCTCAGGATCTACACAACCCTCGATGTGAAGGCGCAGGTTGCCGCCGACCGCGCCGTAGCTCGCCGCGCAAGCGTTATCCAGAACGAGTCGAGCGGATACTTCAAAGGCGCGCGCCACGTCATCCAGGGCGCGATGATCGGAATGGATCCGCGGACCGGCGATATTCGCGCAATCACCGGAGGGCGACACTACGAGCGCGGCAACTATAATCGCGCGCTGAAGGCTCACCGCCAGCCAGGCTCCGCGTTCAAGCCATTCGTCTACGTCACCGCTCTCGCGGCCGGATACTCACCCGCATCGGAAGTGGAAGACGAGCCAGTCGAAGTCGTGCAGGGCCGCAACGTCTGGTCGCCGTCGAACTACAAGAACGACTACATCGGCCTGATCACGTTCCGGCGTGCGCTCATGAAATCATCGAACGTTGCCGCTGTCCGGGTGAGCCAGATGGTGGGAACAAGGCGGATTATCGACAACGCCCACCGGATGGGGATCGACAGCGACATTCCGAACGTGCCGGCCATCGCGCTCGGGGCAAGCGACGTCACTCCAATCGAGCTCGTGCGCGCTTATTCACCCTTCGCCAACGGCGGATTCAAGGTTACACCGCGCCTGGTGAAACGCATCGAATCGCGCGACGGGGACTTGCTCTGGAGCAGCGAGACCGTGCCGCCGGAGCGAGTCATTGCTGCCGCCGATGCGTACGAGCTGACATCGATGCTTCGCGCTGTCGTGGACTATGGGAGCGGGCGACCCGTTCGCGATTACGGCGCGAAAGGCATGATCGCCGGGAAGACAGGAACGACAAATAACGGCACGGACGTGTGGTTCGTCGGATACACGCCGAACCTCGTTGCTGCATTCTGGTTTGGCTACGACGATCCGCACGCGATCAGTGGCGACGCATCAGGAGGCCGCCTCGCCTCTCCCGCATGGGCAGACTTCTACACAACCGGCTGGCGCGAGCCCGTCGCACCGGATGCCTGGGCACCACCGCCAGGAGTTACCGAAGCTGCCACAATCGATCCGACAACCGGCTGGCTTGCCAATGAATGGTGCCCGGCACGAAAGGTCGAATACTTCAAGTCGGGAACGGGCCCGCGCACAGAGTGCACGGAGCATGGACCGGCAGAAGTCCAACCAAGCTGGCCCGATTCAAACCAGGCAGATCCGGGCCGCGACATCGGTCGCGCCGCCGACAACCTCGGCAAGAAACTCTCGAAGGCGCTCGGCAAAATCTTCAGATTCTAGTCGAGCGCCCGCTCGCTACACCACTCCGAGCCAGCCGCTCGACGTAGTCGCGAAACCAGGGAAAATCCGGTCTAGCTTCGTCGCACCGAGATGCCGCGCGGTAACTTCGGAGAAAACCGACCGGAAGTCAGTCGTCAGCGCGAGATCGCGACCCTCATAGAGCTGTTCCTGCGCAAGGCCGGGCCACTTGCCGTGAACCTTGCCGCCCTTCACGTCGCCGCCGATGACGAATAGCGCGCCGGCATGACCGTGATCGGTCCCGCGGTTTCCATTCTCTCTCGCCATTCTGCCGAATTCCGACATCGTCAAGATCAGCACGTCACCCATTCTGTCACCGAGGTCGGTGACGAGAGCCGCGATCGACTGCGAAAAGTCATCGAGGCGCGCCGCGAGCTGTCCACTCGTCGAGCCCTGATTGACGTGAGTATCCCAACCGCCAACATCGGCGAATGCGATCTCCATTCCGACGTCGGCCTTGACGAGCTGAGCGATCTGAAGAAGACGCTGGCCAAACTGCGACCGCGGATACACGGCACCGTTCCGCGGAAGATATTTCTGCGGATTCGCGGCCTTCAGCATCTTCACGGCCTCGAACATCTCCGTTCCGGTACCGTGCACGAGATCGGCCGAGCCGGTGCGATAGAGCGCCTCGAGACGATCGGCCTGGGTGCCGGCAGCGCGAACGGTGAATTCATCGAGGCTGTTCATCGCCACGACTTCGTTCGCGCCTTCCATGATGCGCGGCGTCTGCTGCGTGAGTGAGACAGCTCGGAACGGCGTCACCTTGCATTCGTCGCATGTGCCTTTCACCGCGAGGTACCGATTGAGCCAGCCGTCAGGCGTGCCTTTCACATCGGGGGTGCCGGTCTCCATGTAGTCCTGCGCGTCGAAATGCGATCGCGTGGTGCTCGGACTTCCAACGGCATGAACCGGTGCGAGCAAACCCCGATCGTACAGCGGCTTGAATGGAGCGAGCGATGGATGAAGACCGAAGAATCCGTCGAGATCGATTGCTGCGTCACGCGAGATGGCCCGCGACAATCCCGACGGGCGTGGAATGGCAATCGAGGGCCTCAGGTCGTAATAGGATTTGTCGCCGTGAGGCACCACGATGTTGAGTGCGTCCGCCGCACCGCGCTGAAAGAGGCAGATGAGAGTCCTGCCCTTCGGCACCTGCATGAGCTGAGCACCGAACGCGGTGCGGCGGAGAAAGCTGGGACTGAGTCCCATCGTCACCAGAGCGAGCGCTCCGGATTTTACAAATGCTCTGCGTTCCATGATGAAACCCTTTGCGCTAGTGCCGCTGGAACTCGGGCGAGCCGAGTGCCAGGCCGACGACCTGCGCGATACCGTTGAGTTGGGGGACAGCACCGTTCTGTGGGCCGAGCGGATTCGTGCGTGGATTTCCGAGAAGCTTCGTCGCCTTGTCGCCGGTCCTTCCCTTTGCCCGCCGCCCGGCAGTCTGCATCGACATCTCGGCCATGCCCTGTGACATCGGCTCAGCCATTGGTGCAATCGGAGCGCTCGTCGATTTTGCGAGCAGCGGATTTTCGCCCGACATCAGTACTGCCCGCGTGTCGGGAGATACAGATCCGCCGAGCATCAGCGATACAACCGCGTCCACTTGTTTCGCGCGTGACGCAGCAACGAGCGTGTCGAGTCCCGGAATGGAATTGATGCGCGCGCCCGGAATTCTGTTTCCGGCCGCTGCCATTCCGAAATTGATCCTGTTCAGAATTGCGCCGGCGTTCATCCACGCATCGCCGGTGTCGGGATATCCGTTGGGAGCCTGGTGACCGTAGATCGGCTGTCCGAGATACGCCACCGTCTGCGCCGTGCGCGGCGTGCTGTCGGGCTGCGCGTTCATCGCCCGCATCGCGCTCACGACGACTTCAAACGGAGACTTCACCTTGCTCCGGTACGCCTGCTGCGAAAAAAATTCGTTAGATGTGAGAATGGTGCGCATGACTTCCCGAATGTCACCGTCGGTCTTGAGGAATACTGCGGCTGCCTGATCGACGAGCGCCTGTGGTGGAGTATCTGAAACGAAATGACGGACGAGCTTCGTCGCGATGTACTTCGCCGTTGCCGGATGCCGCGACACGATGTCGAGCACGTCTTCACCGTCCTCGATACCGCGACCCGCCTTGAGCTTGTGTCCGAGAACAGTCTTGTCGCCCGCGTCATGCATTTCCGGGCGGAACACAAAACCTCCGCCTGCTGCCGGTGGCTTGATCGTCCATCCCGTCAGAGCACGCGCAACGTTGATCACGTCCTGTTGAGTGTAGCCGCCATCCACACCGAGTGTGTGCAGCTCGAGAAGCTCACGACCGTAATTCTCGTTGAGGCCGCCGTTCCGGCGTTGATTCAACCGTTGATTCGGCTGCTGTGCGTTGGCGCCGAGCGTCATCCGCGCCCTCAGGCCTGCACCAGGTCGTTGATTTCGGGCGAAGCTCGCGAGATGCGGTCGCGTGCTGTCCGCCATGCTGCGAGCGTTGTCGAGATAGAACAACATTGCCGGACTTTTTGCGACGTCCTCGAGCAGATCGCGGAATTTCCCAAGCGCATGCGGGCGAATCACATCCCGCTCATACTCGGCCAGATAGTAGACTTCCGGCGCGCCTTTCTGAGCGTAGACGTTGAAGTGATTCAGCCAGAAGTCGGTCATCACTTCGTCGAGCTGACGGTTGCTCATGACTGCCCGCGCCACGCGCGCTGACTGAAGCTGCCCAGCTACGCTACGACGCTTGATGGCAATCGACCTGAACGCCATGCTGTCGTCGCGAGAGAGGCCTTGAGTCGTGTCGCCGGCAGCGCGCTTCGCAAGCCGCCGGTCTCGCTGCGCCACTGCGTACTCCTGAAGCAGCTGGTTCTGGTTCTCGTGCAGAATGCTGTAGTGACTGAGAAACTGCTCGAGCGACGAGTCGTCTATCGATTCAGGATGAAGCTGCTGGTCGATCCACTTGTCGAGTCCCATGGCGCGCACTTTCTGGACGTCGCCTGGGCGAGCCCCGAACGCGACGCGGTTGAGGGCGTGAATGACCTGCTGGTCCGCCGCCAGCTCGCGGTGATCGAGGCGAACCGCGGGGCCGGTTGGTCGCGACGCAGGCGTCTGGGCGCCGGCATCGTTGATTGAGCTTGCCGCGGCAGTTATGCAAAGGGCGCCGCCAAGCGCATAGAAATGTCGATTCATATTAATCCCGATTCTTTTTCTTCGTCTGGTAGACGAGTCCATTTCGGCTGTGTTAAAGCCGGATCGGGATTTCTCGTCGCGACGCAATGGATTGCGCCGCGACCCCAACGACCTACTTCAGTGTCTTCAGGTATTGCTTGAGGTCGGTTTTCGGCTCCGGATACTTCAGGTCGAGATTCTCCAGCGTCTCGACGATGCGCTTCGCAATCAGATAGTTGCGCGCCTTGTTACTGTCAGACGGCACGAGATACCACGGCGCCCATTTGGTACTGCACTTCTTCAACATGTCCTGATACGCCGCGGTGTAATCGTCCCAGAGATTCCGCTCATCGAGGTCGCCCGCCTTGAACTTCCAGTTCTTGGTCGGATCCTCAACGCGATCCCGCAGCCGTGTCGCCTGCTCGTCCCGCGACACGTGCAGAAAGAATTTCAGGATCACGGTGCCGTTTTCCGTCAGCATCTGCTCGAAGTCGTTGATCTGCTTGTAGCGCTTCGACCACACCGGCTTCGGCACAAAATTATGAACCCGGACGACGAGGACGTCTTCGTACTGCGACCGGTTGAAAACGCCGACCATGCCCTTTTCCGGCGCCACCTGATGAATCCGCCACAGATAGTCGTGAGCCTTCTCGACGTCAGTCGGCACCTTGAATGAGTTGACGCGAACACCAGCCGGATTGAATGAACCGATTACGGTGCGCACGACTCCGTCCTTCCC
>JBBSFT010000019.1:0-31972 GCA_038254845.1 Gemmatimonadales bacterium
AGCAGCATATAGCGAACGACCTGATCGGCGAGCCAGTCGCGCACCACTTCGCTGTAGTGAATCGAGTCACCGATATGATCGGCGGACGTTCGCCAGGTTGCACCGTTGTCGTCCGACGTTCGCTGGGCGAGCTCGATCAGGCCAACTCCGCGAGCGGCCGCGACCGATCTGATGCGGCTATTGAGCGGAGGAATGTTGCCGTTGGAGAAGGCGCGCGGTGCGAGCGTCGTAATCATCAGATGATCTGCCGCACGACCGGCGGCAACCCACTGGTCGATCATCCACTCGATGTTCGCCGCCGACTGGTCCGGCGTGAGGTTGTCGGCAAAATCGTTTGTGCCAGTGGATATGTACGCAAAGTCGGAAACGGCGGGAACGAAAGCTTTCTGCCTTACGATCGCACCCTGGGGATAGTTGTCACCGGATTCGCCGCCGCTCCACGGCGCACCGATACCAAGCACCTCAGCCTGGAACCGGATTACTCCGTTCACTGATTCGCGAGCGTTCGGAGCACCGCTGCTCGTGCGGCCAGCGCCACTATTCGTGCCGGAAATGCCGTGGTTAACGGCCGTAATCGGATTCGCCCTCACCGCGGACCACTTTATCTCGATTTTGCCGGCGAGCTGTGTCGGATGATTCGATGCACTTGCTGACATGCGCGCTGGATCGCTCGAGACGTACGAAGCCGCGGCCAACGCCGGATTTGTCCCGTAATAGCCGACGTCGGTGTTCGAATCGCCGAATGTGACGATGCGAACTGGTTGTGGGGCCGGTTGAGTCGCGACCGCGGTCAAAGTTACGGAACCGGCGAGAGGGGTGGTGGCGGTCAGCGTGTTCGTTCCCGGTGTTCGTCCCATCACCCAGCGCGCGATTGTCGCGGTTCCGGTTGCATCAGTGACAACGGTGGCGGGTGTCACTGAACCGCCGCCCCCTGTGACAGAAAACGAGACGGTAGCTCCCACAACGGCGTAGCCAAGCGCGTCATTGACGCGAACCGATGGTGCGATCGGAACGGCGGCACTGGTGTCCGCCGTCTGCTGGTTACCGGCGACGATGAAGATTCTGCTGGCCGGACCAACAGACACAGTCACATTCGAAGCCGCTGTCTTCCCGCCCGCGGTTGCAGTGACGACTGTTGCGCCCGGCTGCCTGGCTGTCGCACTCCCAGTGACGGCATCGATCCTGAGGATTTCCGGATTGGCGCTGGACCACGCAACCGGCCGTCCGGAGAGAACATTGCCGTCAACGTCCTGCACACTCGCGGCAAACGTGAGCGTCCGGCCGACAGGAATGGTCGCAGGAGCTGGCGAGATGACGATAACGGCGACGGGTGGCGGTGGCTGGCTTGCTGTCGCATCAAAAACAACCGATGGGCCGTTAGCGATCGACGCAGTAACCTGGTTGCGACCCTTCACCGGACCAAGAATCCAGCGCACACCGGCCGCAATCCCATCAGCATCGGTCAGACCCGATGCCGGTGTGACCGAGCCGCGACCGGCTGTGACTTCGAACCGAACACTGACCCCGGGCACATTGAAATCCAATCGGTCTGTTACCCGCACCGACAGAGGAATTGGCAGAACGGAGCCGGTATCGGCCGACTGCGAGTTACCGGCAATGATGACGATGTTCGCGGGATCGCCGGGCGTCACCGTCACCGACGTCGTTGCTGTTTTTCCCTCGGCCGTGGCCGTGATCGCACCCACACCCGGACGTCTGCCACTGACGATGCCGGTGGTCGGGTCGATGGAGACGATGTCCGGAGTTGATGTTGACCACGCGATGGTCCGGCCCATGAGCTCATCCCCATCCACGTCCTCGACGACGGCCGCGATCGACGTCGTGTCGCCCGCCTTCAGCGTTGATGACCGGGGACGAACTGAGATCTTGCCGACAGCAGCTTGAACCAGCACACCATAGATGCCACCGCTCGTGATGCTTCCGCGAACGGTTTTGGTCTCGACATCGACTGTGCTGCCCGAGACACGTTGCCATCCGGTGGCAGTAGCCTGAAAGAGGCGGAGGCCGGACTCTGGTGTTGTCTGAACGTATGCCGGGTCGTATTTGATCGTCAGGACAGCTGCACTTGCAAGTGGTGCCTGAATGCGCAACGAAACAGCAGTGCCGCGCACGAGGCGCGGGCTCGCAGGTGGGGATTCGGCAACCGAGATAATGATTCGGGCTGACTGAGTAACCGCGGCCGACGGCACATTCAGCACCGCGTTTCCGCCAAGTCCGGTAATCAGGTTCCCGCCGGGCGAGACGATTCCGCCTTCATACACGCTGACTGTAGCGGTTGCCGTGACGCCTTCAGCCGAGGCGGTAATGACTGCATTGCCGATCGATTTGGCAGTCACAAGGCCGTTGACAACGCCCGCAACCGTTGGTGCCGAGGACGACCAGACAACCGGCCTCGCCAGCGGATTCCCGGTTTGCTCCCGCGGCGTGGCGACGACGAGCTGGGTCTCATCTAGAACGAGCTCGAGAGCGTTATCTGACAGCCCGATCGTCGCGACCGGGATAGGTGCGACGGCATCCTTGCAGCCCCCCATGACGAGGAGGGCCGCGACAACAACGAGAAACTTCCTGGAGGGATGCATTAGCTGCTGATTTCTATTTACCCGGGTTGACGCAGAATGGACTTGGACAGAGCTTCGCCGGTCGAATAGTTAGCAGGCACTTTCTGGTCCCACAAGATTTATTTGTGGAATGAGCTAAAATGTGATGTTGACAACTCGGGGGCGGACGGGTGGACCACGGCGCCGGACGCCTTGTCCGCTCGCGGAAAAAAGCGCTTCAGCCGGAGAAAATGCCTCTCGAACAAGTACCAGCTCGCCATCGCCGCAATGACGGTCAAACCAGTCGTAACAATCGTGAATGCAGCCACACTCGGGATTCGCGAACCGCCAATCGCCGGATAGCTCTTCACACCGAAGCCGAGGTTTTCCGAAAACCACGCGATCGGAAAATGGATGATGTACATCGCATAGCTGTACTTGCCGAAAAACCGCATGAATCGATGACTGAGGAACCGGTTCGTCACGCTCGTGACAGCTCGCGGATCGATCGCGAATACAATCAATCCTGCCCCGACGATCGCCAGCAAAGTGTAACCAACCGACTGCATCACGAATCCGGTCTGGAGCATGGAGTGGGTCGGGATCGAGATGGCGACAATCCCCGTTAGCGCAGCGGCAGTTACGGGCGCCGCAAGCCGCCGAATCCTCGACCACCAGGCGCTATCCCGAACCAGGATTGCGAGCAACGCTCCGGTTGCGAGCGTATCGAGGCGTGCGGGTGTGATGCGATACCCGGCTGTCGGGTTGAAACCTGCAAAATGAAGCCAGATGCGCAGTGCGACGCTGAGGATCATGAAGGCGATGCATGTGCGAATGAGACCCTTGCGTGTCGTCAGCAGAACCATCGCCGGCCAGATCAGGTAGAACTGCTCCTCGACGGCGAGAGACCAGAAGTGCGTCAGCGGAAGCGGACGGGGCCACGCCGGGAAAAGAATCTGAAGGTTCGAGGCATAACCCCAAAACCACCATTGGGCAGCGTTCCATCCGCCGAACGGGCCTGACGGGTCGAACGGCTTCACCGCGGGAATGACGATAAAGAACAGAAACAGGAAGGCGTAATACGCCGGAAAGATTCGAAGGACCCGGCGCACGTAGAAGCTGCGATAATAGTGGGCTGCGCCCTTTGCCTCGAGAAGAATTCCGGTGATGAGAAATCCGGATAGCACGAAAAACAGGTCAACTCCGGCCCATCCCGTCTGCATCAGCGTTAGAACGGCGACATCGGCTGGCCGGTTCGGCACAAATCCGATCGCGAAATGGCCGAGCATGACGATCAGGATTGCAAGACCACGAATTCCGTCGAGGGCGGGGACATGGCGTCCGAGGATGGGTTCATCAGACGCGTAATTCGTCATCTCCAACAATAACGGAGGGGCGATGCGCGGGCGACTCGCTGAGGATCTCCCCAGATCCCTCGCCCGGCCTTTGCGCTACGCGTACCTTATGCCGATGATCAGAATTCGCCCGATTGTCCTCGCCGCATCGTGCGCGCTCGCGGGATGCCAGACGGCTCCTGTCTCGACTTCTTCCAGCGCCCCGGCCCCCGCTGGCAGGCTGGAGCTTGTCGTGCTCAGCACGACCGACGTCCACGGCCGCGTTCGCGGCTGGGACTACTATGCGGACTCGGCGGAATCAGGGCGTGGGCTCACTCGCGAAGCAACGCTTGTGGATTCGGTCCGGGCGGCAAACCCCGGGCGGGTTCTCCTCGTTGATGCGGGAGACCTGCTTCAGGGCAATCCGTTTGCCTACATCGCGATGAAGCAGTTTTCATCGGCAGCGAACCCGATTATCGCTGCCATGAACGCGATGCACTACGATGCAGCCGCGATCGGTAATCACGAGTACAACTATGGCGTGCCCTATCTGGAGCGCGCGCTCTCGCAGGCGCGGTTCCCGGTGTTGTCGGCGAACACTTATAGGCTGGACGGATCTCACGCGTTCAAGTCGTGGACGATTGTCGAGCGAGCGGGCGTAAGAGTGGGAATCGTTGGAGCGACTACGCCGGGCGTGATGCTGTGGGATTCGGAGAACATCAAGGGACGACTGAAGTTCGGGGACATTGTTCCCGCCGTTCGGACAGCAGTCAGTGAGGTGCGAGCCGCCGGCGCCAGCATTATCGTCGTATCGGTCCACTCCGGGCTCAACGAGCCGGCGAGCTACGATACTGCCACGACCGGGCTCCCGAGCGAGAACGTCGCGGAGCGTGTCGCACGCGAGATTCCCGGAATCGATCTCGTCGTCTACGGACACTCGCACAAGGAGCAGAAAGATCTTCACATCGGATCCACTCTGCTGGTCCAGCCGAAGAACTGGGCGACGAGCGTCGGAGTTGCCCACCTGACTCTCATGAAGTCGGGCAAAAGCTGGAAGGTCGCATCTTCGCGTGGCGAAACGATTCAGGCGAAGGGCCACTCCGAAGCGGCGGCCGTTCTCGCGGCGAGCGCGGCCACTCACACGGCGACGGTAGCGTATGCAAATCAGGTCATCGGCTTCACGCGGACGGCATGGCGCGGTGACTCGGCGAGACTCAAAGATACGCCGCTGATCGACTTCATTCTTGAAGTCGAGAAAAAGGCGGCTGGGGCCGACCTTGCCTCGACTGCTGCATTCACGCTCGACGCCGCGCTTCCGGCGGGAAACATCACGGTCGCGAAAATCGCGCAGCTCTATCCGTACGACAACACACTTCGAGCAGTGCGTATCACGGGCAGGCAGCTCCGCGATTACCTCGAGCTCAGCAGCCGGTTCTACACCGGCCAGTTGAACGGCGGCAGTCCGGCTACCAACTCAGAAATTCCCGGCTACAACTTCGACATCGTGTCTGGCGTGGAGTACACGCTTGACCTGACGAAACCCATCGGATCGCGCGTCACCTCGCTCAAATTCAAAGGAAAGCCCGTGGCGGCCGGTGATTCATTCACCATGGCGCTCAACAACTATCGACAGACCGGTGGGGGCGGTTACTCGATGCTTCAGGGAGCGCCCGTCGTCTACGACAAGCAACAGGAGATCAGGCAGCTTCTCGTCGACGAGGTTCGCGCGCGGAAGGAGCTGCGTCCGGCGGATTATTTCAACCAGAACTGGAGCCTCGTCTATCCCGGTGCCTCCTCGGCGGGACGTGTTCAGTCATCGCTGCCTAAGGGCACGCCGCGTCTGCGTGTCATCGCGACAAACGACCTCCATGGCGGACTCGAGCCACGTCCTGACGCGAGCGGAATTCTTCGCGGGGGTGCCGCATTCGCTGCCAGCGTCATCGAAAAGGCGCGCGCTGAATGCGCTCCGTCGTGTGAGACCATTCTCCTCGACGCGGGTGACATGTTTCAGGGGACTCCGATCTCGAACCTCTCGTATGGACGTCCGGTGGTCGAGTACTACAACCGGATGGGCTACGCCGCCGCGGCGCTTGGCAATCACGAGTTCGACTGGGGGGTTGACACCCTGCGCGCGCGCATGCGACAGGCGAATTATGGAATCTTCGGAGCCAACGTCAAGCTCGCTGACGGCCGCGATGTGCCGTGGATCCGCGACGATACGATTGTCGTCCGCGGCCAGACGAAGATCGGAATCATCGGCATCGCAACTCCCGAGACGGCAACCTCGACGTTGCCGGCAAACGTCAAGGCATTCCGGTTTGACGACCCCGCGTCGGTTATTGACGCCCACGCAAAGAGCCTCCGGGAGCGCGGTGCAGACGTCGTGATTGTCATCACCCACGAAGGCGGTTTCTGCAACACGAAGGACAGCTCTGAAACCTGCACTGGCGAGGTCTTCGATATGGCCGGCAAGCTCACCCAGAAAGTTGACCTCATCGTGAGCGGCCACACACACAGCCTGCTCAACACGCAGGTGAACGGCATTCCGATTGTTCAGGCGCGGTCGAGTGCGCAGGCAGTTGACGTTGTTGACATTCCACTTGGGTCGGATGGGAAGCCAGCGGGGCCTGCCGTCGCCGATGTGCGTTCTGTCGTAACAGCGTCGTTGGCGCCGTACCCACCAGCCGACTCCATCGTGAGCCGCGCATCGAAAAGCGTTGCGCCAATCGTCAACCGCCGGATCGGAACGACGCGCGCACAGCTCGTGCGCGAAGGCAGTCAATATCCACTGGGAAATCTCATTGCCGATGCGCAACGGTGGGCCGGCAAGGGCGACGTTGCCATCGTGAACAATCACGGCATTCGCGCCAATCTGCGCGCCGGCGAAATAACGTACGGCACTCTGTTCGAGATTCAGCCATTTGCAAACACGCTGTACCGGATCAGAATGACTGGCGCCCAGCTCCGTCAGTATCTGGAAAAACTCGTCGGCATGGACGAGCTGCTGGTTCACGTGAGTGGAGTGACGATTGGCTACAATCCTGATTTGCCCCGCGGCCAGCGAATCGGCTCACTTCGCCTGGCCGCAGGACGCACGCTCAACGAGAGCTCCTACTACAATGTTGTCACGAACAATTTCATGGCGACCGGCGGTAGCAACATGGGCCCGCCGTCGGGCTCGCGGCTGACGCTGCTCAACATCACCGACCTCGACGCACTTATCGGCTATCTGAAGACTCTTCGCTCACCCATCGTGGCGCCAACCGAGAACCGGATCTTCATCGCTCAGTAGAAATGATGGCCGGGGGTGCGCTTCACCTTTGGTGCATGATTCGATATCATCGTTGATGCTGACACCCGAACAACTACGACTCCTGCCGAAGGCGGAGCTCCACTGCCACCTCGATGGCTCAGTCCGCCCGGCAACGCTCCTCGATCTTGGCCGGGAGTACAACGTCGCAATGCCGCGCGACTCGGCTGATTCACTTCGCGACTACATGCTGGTGAGCGACGCGAAGTCACTCGAGGATTATCTCGAGCGGTTCGAGGTGACGATCTCCGTGATGCAAACGGCCGAGGCGATCGAACGGATTGCGTATGAGCTGGGTGAAGACGCCGCGACAGACGGCGTCCGGTATATCGAAGTCCGGAACGCTCCCATTCTCAACAATCGCGGCTCTCTCGACCCTGGCGAAGCACTCGAGGCCCAGATTCGCGGACTCGCGCGCGCCGAACAGGAGTACGGCATCGTCGGCCGGTCGATTGTCTGCTCATTGCGCCAGCTCTCGCCCGAAACGTCCCTCGAGCTTGCCAGACTCGCCGTTTCGTACAAGGGAAGGGGCGTGGTCGCGTTCGACCTCGCGGGAGGGGAAGCCGGTTATCCCGCCGCTGTACACGCAGACGCATTTGCGTACGCGCGCGAGCACAATCTGGCCTGCACATGTCACGCGGGTGAGGGTGACGGGCCGCTGTCTGTCCGCGATGCCGTTCACATCTGCGGCGCGCATCGCATTGGACATGCGACGAGACTGATTGAAGATCCGGGACTCACCCAGTACGTCAACGATCGGCGAATCGGTGTCGAGATCTGCCTCACATCGAACGTGCAGACTCACGCCGCGAAGTCGTACGAAGCCCACCCGCTGCGCGACTACTTCAACGCCGGCATGAACGTATCGCTCAACACCGACAACAGGTTGATGAGCGGCACGACGCTGACCGACGAGTACGTTCACGCCGCAACGCATCTCGATTTCAACTTCGACGAGCTGTGCACGCTTGCGCTCAACGGATTTGAAAGCTCATTCCTTCCGTGGGAAGAGCGGGTTGAGCTTCTCGAGGAAGTCTCCGAGGAGATGATGAGGATGGCCGGGGAAATCGAATGAAGAATGAGTTCGGAAGGGACGCAGCGGAGCGGGCCGCCGAGCTCATCAGAAAGCGTGCGCCGCATGGGCCGCCGGCCGTCGGCATCGTGCTCGGCTCCGGCCTTGGCGGGCTGGCTGCGGATATCGAAGAGGCAGTCACAATTCCTTTTGCCGATATCCCCGGGTTTCCGGTAGCAACTGTCATCGGACATGCAGGATCGCTGCTCGTCGGGACGCTCGGCGGAAAACGTGTTGTCGCACTCGCGGGGCGGTTTCACATGTACGAGGGGCACTCGCCGCAGCTCGCGGCATTCCCGGTGCGGGTGATGCATGCGCTCGGCGCTCGCGTCTATCTCGCATCGAACGCGGCCGGCGGAATCAGAAAGGATCTCGCCGCGGGGGATCTGATGATCATCGACGATCACCTGAATCTCACCGGCATGAACCCGTTGGCCGGCCATGTCGAGGATGGTGACGAGCGCTTTCCGGACATGTCGGCGCCGTACGATGCGGAACTGCGCGATTTATTGAAGGCGTCGGCAGCAAAGGTAGGAATTTCGGTGAAGGAAGGAGTATACGCGTGGCTGGCCGGCCCCTCCTTCGAAACGAGGGCCGAGGTGAGGATGCTTGCCAGGCTTGGCGCCGATGCTGTTGGCATGTCCACCGTGCCTGAAGTAATCGTCGCGCGGGCGGTGGGCATGCGCGTTGCCGGGGTCAGCTGCATTGCCAACGCCGCATCCGGAATCACGGCCGAGCCTGTACTCCACAAGGATGTGCTGGAGGTGACGGCGAGAGCGGCGCGAGGCTTTCAGGGGATGGTTCGTGAATTCGTCACGGGGCTGCCGGCCAGGTGATTCAGCGGCCCATTCCCGCCGCCAAGACCGGGTGCGGTCTCGATTGCAAGTTGGACGTAATCGATCGCCATTGAGACAGCGTCACCGAGCGGGGTTCCCCTCGCGAGCAACGCAGTAATCGCGGCAGAGACTGCGCATCCCGTTCCGTGAGTACTCGTCGTGGCGATTCGCGGGTGCCGAAAAAACGTATATGCGCCGTCGTAAAAGCAGTCGACGACTTCTTCGCCTCGGTGTTGATCAACGTGCCCGCCCTTGATCAGAACCGCCTTTGCTCCGAGCTGTTCGATCATTAGCGCGGCGGTACGCATGTCGTCTTCGCCGCGGATGACGATGCCTGTGAGAACTGTAGCTTCGTCGGCGTTGGGCGTGATGATGGCCGCGAGAGGAATCAGCTCGTTCTTGATGGATGCTGCAGCATCGTCGTCGATCAGTGGGTCGCCGGACGTCGCGATCATGACCGGGTCGAGCACATATGGGGCGAGACGATGATCGATGATTGCTCGTGCAACGGTCCTCACTACCTCACCAGTACCGAGCATTCCGGTTTTGACGGCGCTGGGACGGAGATCGGCAGCAACACTGTCGATCTGCGCGCGAATCAGCTCGAGCGCGACAACGCGCCAGTCAGCCACTCCGAGACTGTTCTGCGCGGTAATCGCGGTAATCGCGGTCGTTCCGAATACACCGAAGCGCTGGAATGTCTTGAGATCACCCTGAATTCCTGCTCCGCCACCGGAGTCGGACCCAGCGATCGTGAGAGCTATCTGCATTAACGAAAGATGCGCCGCGATTTCTCGCGGCGCATCTTGTCTCATGTCAATCCGGTTCGACTACTGTCGTGACGGAGGAAGCGATCTCATGCGAGCGACAAAGCTGTTGTAGTTGCTGGAGTTCTTTGTCAGTCCGCGGAGCTGGGCAGCCGGAATCGTCGCGATCTGCGCGCGTACAGCCTGGATACGGTCTTCTTCCAGCGGGTGTGTCGCGAACCATCCTTCAACTGCCGACGGCCGTGTCTTGCGCTCCTGGAGGAGTTTTTCAAACATCGTCACCATGCCCTGGGGGCTGATACCCGACCGAACTGTGTTGACGACACCTTCCTGGTCAGCTTCGGCTTCATCGTTCCGGCTGAATCGCGCAAACAGCGCAGTACCTCCAACGTTGATCAAAGCTCCTGCAGCCTGGCTGGCGCAGATGTTCGTAAGCACGCAAGCCAGCGTCACGCCGACGTTGGCGCCCTGAGCCTGCTCCATCTGCTTGATGGTGTGACGGCGAACGACGTGTCCGATCTCGTGACCGAGAACGCCGGCAAGCTCGTCCATCGCTGTCGTGCGCTCGATGAGCCCGCGGTTCACGTAGACGTATCCGCCTGGAACTGCGAAGGCGTTCACTTCCTTGCTGTCAACCACGAAAAAGTGCCAGTCCAGGTCAGCCCGGCTTGTGTGACTTGCAATCTGGTCACCAAGCAGGTTGATGTACCTGTTTACTTCAGGATCGCGGATGATCGGGAGCTGTGCGTTAATCTGCTGGGAGTATTCCTGTCCCATCTGCACTTCCTGCTGCTGCGAAACGCCGCACGCGGAAAGCGACACGGCAAGCGCCAGAGGCGCGATAATCCTTTTCATGTTATTCTCGCGGTAGATTGAACGCGAGCTGAAAGGGCAAATCCTATTCCAACCTGCTAACTCGATGGTTGATTGCGACTTCTGACGCTGGCCCGGGACCTCCGCCGCCGAAAATCGCGCGAGAAACAGGCTCTCTTTGTGGCCGAGGGCGTACGGTCGGTCGAGGAGCTGTTGAGGTCGGATCTCGACATCCTCGGAGTTCTTATCGCGCCGCAGCTGGATGGCGCGCCGCGCGGTCTGGCGCTACGAGAGAGGGTTCGCGAGAAAGCGATCGACACGAGCGTCGTGAGCGAGCTCGAGTTTCGCTCAGCGGCTGAGACCGAATCGCCACAAGGCATTCTTGCGATCGCGTCGATTCCGGAACGCGCTCTGGAAACTCTGTCCGGGCGTGAGCTACTGCGGATCCTCGTGCTCGATGCGGTTCAGGATCCGGGCAACGTTGGAACGCTCATTCGGACTGCTGCCGCGCTCGGAGCCGATGCGACGATTGCGCTGCCAGGAACCGTTGACCTCTGGAACGCGAAGGTGATCCGCGGCTCGATGGGTGCCGGATACCATCATCATGCGCTGCATGCATCGGTTGAAGATCTCATCGCATTTCTCGACCGGGAATCAGTATCGCTGTGGGGGGCCGATACCGGCGGAACACCGGTTGGCGATGTAAGACCGCCGATGAAGCTCGCGCTTGCCGTTGGAAACGAGGGCGCCGGATTATCGTCCTCATTGCGAGAGCGCACGACACAAACCGTGTCAGTGCCAATCAGCGCGACCGTCGAATCGCTGAACGTCGCCGTGGCGGCGGGAATTCTTCTTTACCAGCTCAGAAAATGATGGATACCGTCTGGGCGATCTACAGCTTCGTCGTCGGAGCCTGTTTTGGATCGTTTCTCAACGTGTGCATATCCCGATGGCCGGATGGGCTCTCGGTAGTGAAGCCGCGCTCGCGTTGCCCGGGTTGCGGTCATCAGATCGGGGCGATGGAGAACATCCCCATCGCGAGCTGGCTATTCCTGCGCGGCAAATGCAGTGGGTGTGGGAACAGGATTTCGTTTCAATATCCGCTTGTGGAGATTCTCGTCGGACTCATCTGGCTGGGCAGCTTCCTGGTGTTCGGGATGACGTTTACGGCCGCGCGCGTCGCTGTCCTCGTAACAGTTCTGTTCGGAATTGCCGTGACAGACGCGAAGACCTATCTCATTCCCGATGGCTTTACAGTTTTTGGACTCGCCTGGGTGCTCGGAACCGCGTTCGTCTCGCTGTTCACGGGAGACGGCGAGCCGTTTGTTGGCGTTTATCAGGCGATCATCGGAGCGTGTGTTGGAGCAGGAGCAGTCGCGATCGCGGGCTGGATCGGTGAGGTCTCGCTGAAGAAGGAGGCGATGGGGTTCGGCGACGTCACGCTCATGGCTGTCGTCGGCGCCGCCGTCGGTCCGAATCGCGCGCTCATGACGATCTTCCTCGGTGCCCTGCTGGGTGCCGTCACATTTCTCGGCATCGTGTACCCGATCGCGTGGATGAGAGCAAGATCGGCCAGGTCGGAGTTCAGTGCGCCGCTCGTTCCATTCGGTGTTTTTCTTGCGCCGGCCGCGATCATCGCCTTGCTTTGGGGCGACACGATCGTGTCATCGTACTCTCGACTCGCAGGTCTCTGACGGATTAATGCAACACGGACTGGAACAACCGGGCGCCGGGCGCGCGCAGCTGAAGAAAGGGATCTTGATGATCGGCGCGACTCTTCTCGCTGCCGGCATCGCCACGTCATGCCGAGGTGACAAGAAGAATTCATTCGACGGCCCGTATGGCAAACAGGTCGCTGATGCGATTCCCAGGATCGAGTCGGCGGTTGGCCTGAAATTCAAGAAAGCGCCGCGCGTCGAAGCTCGATCGAAAGAGCAGGTCCGCCAATTCGTGACCAGCCAGGTGACGGATGCGCAGGCAGCAACGGATCTCGACGGCAAGACTGTCGCCTACAAGCGTCTCGGCATGATTCCCGACACGCTCGACATGAAGAAATTCCTGATCGACCTGCTCGCTGAGCAGATCATCGGCTATTACGACCCGCGGACGAAGGTTCTTTATATCGTCAACGGATCTCCGAGTGAGGCGGTGGCAATTACCGTCACGCACGAGCTCGTGCATGCGCTTCAGGATCAGTACATCAGTCTCGATTCGACGCAGAAGGTCGAAGGGCATAACGACATGCAGTCAGCCGCTCAGGCCGTGTTTGAGGGCCAGGCTGTATACGAGCAGATCGCCGTCATGCTCGGCGGCGGAAACGTGGCCGTGAACCTTCCCGGAGGATGGGACCGCATTCGCGACATGATTCGCGAGAACCAGGCATCGATGCCGATCTTTGCGTCCGCCCCTGTCGTGATTCAGGAGACGCTCATCTTTCCGTACCTGAGCGGGGCCGAGTTCGTCCGGAACTTCAAGGAGCGTAGTCCGGGCAAGTCGATGTACTCGGACATGCCCAGGTCCACGGAGCAGATTCTCCATCCATCCGCATACTTTCTGAAACGCGATGTGCCGACCGCGGTTACACTTCCGCCGCTCAAGGGCGCGACCGCGACGTACGAGAACGACCTTGGAGAATTCGAGACAAGACTGTTTCTCTTTCAACATCTCCGTGATCAGAACGACGCCGTGCAGGGCGCGGCCGGCTGGGACGGTGACCGCTACGAGGTATTCAACAACGGGCAGGGAATCGTGTGGGTTACTGTCTGGGATTCGCCCACCGACGCGTCGGAGTTCTTCGACATGATCGGCAAGGTGATGAAGAAGCGCTACAACGCGACGTCCGCATCGCCTCCGGGCTCGACGGTTCGGGATTATACCGGAGCCGGGCGGTCGGTGCGGGTGACGACTGCCGAGGTAGGCGGCAGGCCGACTGTGCTTTACGTCGATGTGCCGGCCGGTTCGAGCACGGACGTGCTCGATCTCGCCAGCGTCAGGCTGAAACAATAGCTCAAGACCGCGCGCGACGCGCGACAGTTCCGTACGCCGCGCCACGTCACCCCTGAGTTGACCGACATCAGGATGCGTATTACTTTTCTGCTCCAGAGGTAATACCATGCCCAGTCCGATGCGCACCGTTTCATTCAAGCTTTCCGAACGGCTCGACGACGTCTTGAGCGACCTGGCGCGGCGCCGCAACTCGAGCCGTTCTGCGCTCGTTCGAGAAGCGCTTGAGGCGCTGGCGAACGGCAAAGGCTGCTCAGTGACGGCTGCCGTCGACGAACTCGTTGGATCCCTCGATGGCCCGGCGGATCTCTCCACCAATCCCCGACACATGGCCCGGTATGGGAAGTGACTCGGATTGTCCTTGATACTGGGCCCATCGTTGCTCTGCTGAATCGACGTGACCGGCAACACGCATGGGTGCGCGAAGTGCTGGACACGGTCAAGCCACCAGTTTTCACCTGCGAAGCAGTGGTCTCCGAAGCTTGCTTTCTGCTGCAACGACTCACAGGCGGACAGGACGCGGTGCTGGCGCTGCTCTCGACCGAGATCCTGAAAATCGACTTCTCGATGTTGTCAGAGATCGGCGCGATTCGGGGTCTGATGCGCAACTTTGCGAACGTTCCAATGTCGCTCGCGGATGCGTGCCTGGTACGAATGACCGAACTCGACGTAAAAAGTGTGCTCGTCACCCTTGACAGCGATTTTCGGACATACCGTCGGAATCGGAGACAAACAATTCCCACGATCATGCCGGGCTAGAGCCCGATCAGCCTCGACAACCCGAAGGTGACCATGCCGATCAGCCCGCCGAGAACGTAACCGGTGATGATGATGAGCCGCAGCTCGTTGTCGATTACCGAACGCAGAATTTCCTCGACGCGATCGACGCTGAACGCCATCACCTTCCGCTCGACCATCGCCTGAACATCGAGCCGCTGCACGAGGCCCGGCAGCTGCGCATGAATCCATTCCCAGATCAGCGGGGCACTGGAATGCGCGAGTTTCTTCCCGGCATCGGGTTCTTTCACCGCCGCGACGTTACCGATGATCTCGGCGATTGGTTTCTGGAGATAGGCCAGCAGCGCATCGTGAATCGTGCGCGTTATTTCGTCACGGATCTCCGGCTCGTCGAGCAGTGTCACGAGCTGATCGACTCCGTCGGTCTCGATTGCGTCGAGGGCGGCATCGAACTTTCGCTCTGACATCATCAGCTTGGCGAGAACTTTTTCGTGAAACTTGAGATCATCCACGAACCGGTTGAACAGTCCATGAAGGGCGCCGCGCATCTTCGTCCGCGTTGTCGGCTGCCCGAGGAAAGAGCCGAGTTTGCCCATCGCGACAGGCAAGTAGGAGCTCATTGCGCCCTCCATCGCGCTCACGACGGCGGGTGGCACCTTGTCGATGAGCGGCTCACGCGACTCAATGATGCCGTCGATGACTTCGCCGAGCTTGAGCTCGAATGCGTCGCGCAGCTCGGGCCTGCCGAGCTCGCTCTGAAGGTCGCCGGGCGTGAGCAACCTCTCGCCGACAGTGCGGCCAAGGCTCCGCGCCATGCGCGCCTGGTTCTTCGGAATCGCGCCCTGGAAACCGAATTTCTTTTTCTTCGGGTTGAACAGCATCCACACGGCAACGGTATCCGACAAGCCTCCAGCCATGGTGCCGACAAAGACATGCACACCAAACTGAAGCCACACGTTTTCCATGTTCATCACCACGATACGCTACTCCTTGCTGACAGAGATCGTATCGTCCGTACTCTCCGGGGCGTGGGAAGTTCGTCTGGCTTTGCGCGTGGATACCGGCGGCTCGAGCGCGTCGGCGAGAACCAGCGGCGCTTTCGGCAGCAGCATCAGATGAAGCACGTCATCCATGGTTGACACGAACGTGAACGCCGTCGTGTCGCGAACCTCCTGAAGGATGTCGCGCAGATCCTTTTCATTGGATGACGGCAGTAACACCTGTCTGAGTCCCGCGCGATATGCCGCGAGCACCTTTTCCTTTACTCCACCGATTTCAAGAATCCTGCCGCGCAGCGTGACTTCGCCGGTGATCGCGGCGTCCCGTCGAATTGCCCGGCGGCTCAACACACTGGCAATCGCGAGAGTAATGGCGGCACCCGCGCTCGGACCGTCTTTCGGAATCGCTCCCGCCGGAAAGTGAATGTGCAGGTCCGACTCGCGGAACTCGTCGTTCCTGATGCCAAGCATCTCAGCTCGCGATCTCACGTACGAATAAGCCGCGTCAACGGACTCGCGCATCACGCTCCCGAGCTGGCCGGTGACAGTCAGCTTGCCGTTGCCCGGCATTCTCAGCGCTTCGATCAGCATGAGATCGCCGCCGGTCGCAGTCCAGGCGAGCCCCGTGACGACGCCGATCTCCGGTTCCTGCTCGGCCGTCTCGAGCGTATAACGCGGGTTGCCGAGGATCTCGATGACTTTCGCGTTGTCGATGACCCACGCACCTTGTTCTCCCTCTGCTTTCGCACGTGCCCGCCGCCGGAGTATGGCAGCGACGTCCCGCTCGAAATTGCGGAGACCGGCTTCGCGCGAGTACCGGCTCGAGATGAACGTCAGGACTTCGTCCGTGAACTGAACGTCCTTGTCGGTAATACCGTGATCCTCGAGCAGCCTCGGGAGCAGATACCGCCATGCGATCTCCACTTTTTCCTCGGCGGTGTAGCCGGAGATCTTGATCACTTCCATGCGGTCGCGGAGCGGCGCCGGAATATCGAAGATGTTGTTCGCCGTGCATATGAACAGCACCTGTGAGAGATCGAACGGGACATTGAGATAGTGGTCGACGAAGCTCTGGTTCTGCGACGGATCAAGGACCTCGAGCATCGCTGCCGTCGGATCTCCCGATGATCCGCCGCCGCTCATCTTGTCCACTTCGTCGATCATGAACACGGGGTCCTTCACCTGCACCCGTCGCAAGGCCTGAACGAGAAGCCCCGGCATTGCACCGACGTATGTGCGGCGGTGCCCGCGAATTTCTGCCTCGTCACGCACGCCACCAACCGAGATGCGATAGAACTCCCGCCCGATTGCTGCCGCGATCGCTTCGCCCAGCGACGTTTTGCCTGTGCCCGGGGGTCCGGCAAAGCAGAGAATCGGCCCATGCGGATCGTTGCCGCGAAGTTTCCGCACCGCGAGATACTCGATGATCCGTTCCTTTGCCTCATTGAGCCCGTAGTGGCGCGCGTCGAGTGCCTCCTCCACCTGCTTGAGGTCGATGTCGTCCTTGCCCGATCGCTTCTCCCACGGGAGTGAAAGCAGCCAGTCGAGATACGTGCGAATGACCTGGTATTCACTCGACGCCGGCGACAGCATCCGCAGCCGTTCGGTTTCCCGCCGCGCTTCCTGCGCAGCGCGCTCGGACATCTTCGTCTCCTCGATCTTGCGAAGAGTCTCGATCGCTTCCTTTTCTCCGGGATCGGCCTCGCCGAGCTCGGACTGAATCGCGCGAAGCTGCTGGCGCAGGTAAAAATCGCGCTGGTGCTGCTCGATCTTGATTTCAGTCTGTCGCTTGACGTCCTCGACGACCTGAGCGCGCGCGACCTCGCGCTCCAGCCGTGTGAGCAGAAATCGCAGTCGGCTGCCGATGTCGAGTCGCTGAACGATCTCGTCCTTGTCCGAGATCTTGAAGTTCATGCTGGTCGCAGCGAGATCGGAGAACCGGCCCGGATCCGAAATGTTCATCTTCAGAATCGACGACACCTCGTCCGGAATTCTGTCAACGAGCTGAGCGAGTGTCTCGGCGGCGTTGACGACTCGCGACACGAGATCGTCGAGCTCGTCGGACTTTGCGGTGATCTCTTCGGCGCAGGTCACCTTCGCGATGGGGAACGGTGAGGTCTGGACGATCTCGTCGATCACGATGCGGCGAAGTCCCTGAAGCGTGATCTGAACGGTTTCGCCGGGGAGATTGATGCGCTCGTGGACGCGTGCGGCAACGCCGATGCGCCCGACGAACTGATGCATGTCGAGCGGAGCTTCGTGGTCGCCGGTCGAAATGACAAGACCGACGATGAGGCCGGCGCCGGGGTTTTCGTTGAGGAGGGCGAGATTCTCGGGGGCGCCCATCTGCACCGCGATCGTGCCGAGCGGATACACGATCGTCGAGCGCAGCGCCATCAACGGCAGCGATGGCGGAATATCAGACTTGAGGATGTCGTCCTTGCGCTGGGTTTTGGCCATGACCCAAGTTAAGCCGGGCGTGCGGGGTCAGCTATCGAGAGCGGGTCCTCCGCTTCGGTAGCGATCAGATCGTCAGAACGCCATTTCGACGCTGACCATCGTCAGTCCAGGTGCCGTTCGCGCGAATTCCCGCGGTTCATCGGCTGGGACGACGTCAGGTTTTAGCTTGACCGGCTACATGAATCTGGCAGTATGGCTATATGAAATCAGTCTCTGTGTCCGTTGCAAAGAACGAGGACGCCGGGCGGCACGGTGAAATACTGGGACTCATCGGCCATCATTCCGTTGCTGGTCGCGGAGAGTGCGTCGCTCCGGGTGCGTGAAATTCACGCTGCCGATTTGGTAATGGTCGCTTCTTTCGAGTTCATAGGGCTCGTGCCGCGGACGCCATCCAGCTCGCAGCCGCGATCGTCGCGGCAGATTTCCAGCCGGGCAAACGTGAGTTTGTCACGCTCGACCGGAATCAGGGAATCGCGGCGGACAAAGAGGGTTTTCGGGTGATCGGCTAGACGAGTCGGCTGTGGGAAGCGTCTCATTTCTCTGAGGCTACGTTCGCGAATCGCGCGAAGCCACATGCGCCTGATGAGAGCGCTTCCTGGATAGATCAGCCTCCAATAGCGCGCAAAGCGGCGTTTCGCCGACGGGCCGCTGGCGAAAACCCTCGTCTCGGTTGAAACGCGCGAACCCCCTGCGCCGTCGGGTCTGACCGTAAAGTTCATCGCCGCTATCGCGAACCCGGGAGGGGGAGGCGTCCGGAAGAAATTCGGCGTCAACGAGCCGTGCGTACGCGACGGAGCCAACACGACAGTCCCGATCACGAGCTCTTTCGGGGCCTCGTCAGCGAGAGATCCGAAGCCGGATTTAATCGCGACGTCGATCAGCGCCTCGCGGCTTCCGGCATTGAGGATACTCTCGGGCAGATCGCGGCCGCCCCGCCGAATCCAGGTCAGGGTTCGAAACAACAATATCTCGTCGGCTCTCACCTGCTTCATCGCCTGATATACCCGCTCAGGCGGAGCGGCGACAATGATGCTGTGGGTTTCCCGGAACTGCCACACGGGCAGAAATTCGTCGAGGTGTGAATTCACGCCGCTCACGCGTGACTCTGGTGCGGGGAGCAGAAAACCGATCGCGAGGAGAATCGCCGCTGCCACTAATATGGTGAGCCCCTGCGAACGGCGGCGGACTCTAGGAAACGGCATCGGCTTAACCACCGTCAGCAATCCAATCAATGCGCTGACAAGTCCCAGGTAGACGAGCAGAGATCCCGCCATATTTTCCATGATAGCGATCAAGCCGGAACCTTCATGCATCCGCCAAGAATGCAGAGGAGAAGTGCATTGTGCATTGTCCGTGGGCGTGCGACGCATCAGCGTCGGCGGTGCGCTGGCCCGCTCGGCATGGGCGGGCTTTCTGGACGCGGCGAAGGAGATTGCCGAACGCGGAACGTTCACCAATCTGGACCGCGCGGTTTCGTTTGCAGAAATCAATGGCGCTTTCTCATCGGCGACCATGGAACCGGGTGAGCGAACAAAGGAAGCGTGAATTTGGGAGTTCTAGCCATTCATGACAGCAGGAGGTGAAGATCTCCGAACTCGTGCCAATCGCACCCACATCCTGGATTCCCGATCGACTCGCTTGCATCAGGCAACACGCTCGACGCTGCAGTTGAAGCAGCCAGGACCCGCGTTATGAACGTGTAGATAGCTGATGTTCGGGTCGTCGAACAACACTGTGATGGCCATCTCGAGCGCGCTGCCAGCCACGACTTTGGTGTTGATCATCATGGCGTTTGCATCGTATCCCCGAACCGACTGGAGGCGATGCCGGAACATGAGCGGAATTTCTCCGACCTCCGGTCTTGCCGTTGAACTTCGCCGAACGAAGATGGGTCCCGATGCGCGGTACGGAGATGTGACGTCATGGTGAGTGAACGGGAGGAGCAGCACCGTCTCTCCTATTTCAGCATCGGCGAGACTTACTCTGCAGGGGGTGCCGGGTTTTTCCGCGACCATGCACCTTCGGGCGCCGATCGATGAGAGCTCGGCGTCGGTGCGTATGAAAAGCTGATCAAACTGCGCGGATGGAAGCGCGACCAATCGAAATTGGGTGTTCATTTGCTGACCTCGGTGGCTCGACCGATGAATTCAGTCGTCTGAAGCAGCCTAAGCACATCTCGTGATGCGCGCAGCCGAAAACTGAACACGCAATTCCCAGAAGCTTTGAAGAGAACCCGAAACGGCTCGCCTCACCCCGCCGGGGGCGCGCTGGCATCCCCGTCGAACTCCACCCGATTGGCGGATTGGTCCGCACCAACGCGACCGGCCACGATCTCGGCGCACGCGTAACTCTCGGCACGGACAGGGGCGCCAGCAATACGCCGGAGCATCGCCAACTGGCCCACGTGAGTCAGCGCATCCGCAATCATTATCGCCATCGCAAAATGTCTCACATCCGCACCCGATAGGGACACTTCACCGCGTGCACACTACTTTCGTTACATGATGATTAGCGGAGTCTGTCCGCATGGCGAGCGCGCCCGCCGAAACCGGCCGCCTGATCCCTGCGCGCGGGATGCCGTGCCTCTTAATCCGCTCGTGTCTCGACAGGCCTGCGCGCAAGAAGGGTCGCAAATCCCGGCTCCGAGCGCAGCTTGTCGAGGGTCGAATCGTGCTCGATCCACTTCCAGTGCCCGAACCCATTATCAACAGCTCTTGTCAGTGCTCTGATTCCTTCCGCAGGGATGTCAAGCATGGCGTAGTCGCACGCGACGTTATACAGAACCGACGGATCGTCAGGGTCCATTGACTCTGCGCGGCGAGTCCAGTCAAGTGCCTTGTCGCGCTCCCCGAGCTCGATGAGCGCGGCCGCTCCCATGTAAAGGGCGCGAGGATTGTCGGGATTCAGCTCGAGATGTTTTCGCGATGCATCGTACGACCTGCGCATGGCTCGCGTCTTGTCGTCGACGCGTCCGAGGTCAGCGTAGATGCTTCCAAGCAGCATGAGTGCCGCAAAGTCGTCGGGTCGCACGGCCGTCGCACGCTCGTACCATTTCGCGGCGTCATCGGACTTTCCCTGTGCCGCGCAGGATCGGGCGTAGAAGTAAGCGGCCTCGAATGACTTTGGATTGAGGCGCATGGCCTCCTCGAATTCCTTCTCCGCCTCATCGAAATGTCCGGTCAGCGAAACGGCTAATCCACGGGACGCGTGAGATTCTGCAAGCTGCGGTGCGAGATCCAATGCGCGGCGGCTTGCAGAATCCGCCTTGCGCAGATTTGCTTCTGAGGCATCGAAGTATTGATACAGGAACGAGCAGCAATCAGCCACACCACAGTGTGCGAGGGCGTATCCTGGATCGAGCTCGATGGCCCGTTCGTAGAGCTGGCGCGCGAACTCGTGTGCACGGCGGCGGTGCTGGTGAAAGAACTGACGACCGCGGAGGTAATACTCGTAGGCATCAATGTTCGTCGTCGGTACCTGTTCAATCGCCTTCTTCTCGTCTTCAGTGAGGACGACGCGAAGCGCAGCGACGATGCTCGAGGCTATCTCATCCTGAATCGCAAAAACGTCCTCGAGTTCTCTGTCATACCTCTCAGCCCAGAGCTGCGAGCTGTCAGTTGTGCTCACAAGCTGCGCGTTCAGTCGAAGGCGCTTCCCAGCCTTGCGGATGCTTCCTTCGAGGATCGTCGAGACCTGAAGCTTGCGGCCTATTTCACGAATGTCGTCGTTCTTCCCCTTGAACGTGAATGACGAGGTGCGTGACACAACCCGGAGCGCCTTCACTTTCGAGAGCGCAGTTATGATCTCGTCAGCAATTCCGTCGGCGAAAAAATCTCCCTCGGGGTCCGCGCTCATGTTCGTGAACGGGAGAACGGCAATCGACTTGGCTGCGCCGCCAGCCTGAAGCGGACTGCCGTCGGGTGTCGAGAGGTGGCTCGCCACGAGTGCGCGAGCGAATTCCATCGTCGTGGGAAAACGCTCGGTCGCATCTTTCGACAAGGCCCTGAGCAGCGCGTTCTCGACTTCGTCCGGCGCGGTGTTGAAGACGGAGCGCAGCGAAGGGACTGGCTCGCTGAATCGCTTGCTCAACACCGCCTGTGCCGTGGCACCGGTAAACGGTTTCTTCCCCGAGAGCATCTCGTATAAAACGCATGCAAGGCTGTATTGATCGCTTCTTCCGTCGACTTTTGTCTCTCCGGCAGCCTGCTCGGGGCTCACGTAAGCCGCGGTCCCGACAACCATTCCGGTTTGAGTCAGCGTGTCGTCGGAAGCGGCGCTCACCGCCTTTCCGATACCGAAATCCATGACGACAGCCTCGCCTTCCTGCAGCATCACGTTTTCAGGCTTGATGTCGCGGTGGACGATGTTCTGGCGATGCGCATAGTCGAGCGCCGATGCGATGCCTCGCACGAGTTGAAGCGATTCGTCGAGTGGGAGCTGTCCGTCGCGCAGCAGGCGGTCGCGGAGCGTCTCACCTTCGACCACGGGCATCACGTAGTAGAGAAATCCTCCGGCCTCTCCGGAATCGAAAAGCGGAACGATATGTGGATGGTTGAGACGCGCGGCGAGCTGAATCTCACGCAGGAAACGATCGGGCCCGATCGAGTGGCTGAGGTCGGGGTGCAGGACCTTCAGCGCCACACGCCGGTTATGCCGGATGTCGTGTGCGAGATACACCGTCGCCATGCCGCCGCGACCGAGCTCCCTGTCAATTCTGTACGAGCCCGATACGGAATCCTCAAGTCCCTTGTGCAGCGTGCCTCCCGGGTAAATCACGGCTTGGAGAAATAATCGACCAGTGTTGCATTCGCCCTACGCTACCTCTGCGTCCGCGGGCTTTCGCGCGAGCAAAGCGACAAACGCCGGCTGAGTGCGAAGCGAGTCAAGGTCAGCGTCGTGCTCGATCCACTTCCAGTGGCCAAAGCCGTTGTCGATGGCCTTGGTCAGTGCATCCAGTGCTTCGTGCGCCTGATTCTCAATCGCGAACGCGCATGCGATGTTGTAGAGCACTGACGGATCGTCGGGATCCATGGCGAGCGCGCGACGAATCCATTCTCTCGCCTTATCGGATTCGCCGAGTGATGTGAGTGACACCGCTCCCATGTAGAGCGCCCGCGGATCGTCGGGAGTGAGCTCCAGGTGCTTTCGCGCGGTGTCGTAAGCTTTGCGCGAAGCCTGGATCGACTTGTCCTCCTGGCCGAGCGAATGGTATACCGTCGCGAGAAGAGCCATCGCGGCGTAATCGTCAGGACGGATTATCGTTGCCCGTTCGAACCACTTCGCAGCATCTTCGCCACGACCCTGCGCGACGCACGAGCGCGCGTAGAAATACGCAGCCTCAAAGGACTTGGGATCGAGCTTCATCGCCGTCTCGAACTCGATGTCCGCCTCGCCAAATCGCTCGCTCAGCGATACTGCCAGTCCGCGTGACGCATGCGCCTCGGCCAGATTTGGTGCGAGCTCGAGTGCCCGCATGCTTGCGGCGTCGGCACGCTTGAGATTCTGCGGCGACGCATCGAAATATTGGTACAGAAACGAACAGCAGTCGGCGACACCGGCGTATGCAAGCGCGTAATCGGGATCGAGCTCGATGGCCCGTTCGAACATCTGCCGCGCGTACCCGAGACTCTTGCGGCGATGTTGGTGAAAGTACTGACGCCCGCGAAGATAAAAGCCGTACGCTTCGACGTTTGCGGTCTGAACCTGGTCGATCGCGCGCTTTTCGTCCTCGCTCAACACCACGCGAAGCGCGGCGACAATGCTTTGCGCTATCTCGTCCTGAATCTGGAATACATCCTCCAGCTCACGATCAAATCGCTCCGCCCAGAGCTGCTCGTTGTTCTCGGCGTTGACGAGCTGCGCGGTGAGCCGCAGGCGCTTGCCTGCCTTGCGGACGCTTCCCTCGAGAATGGTGCCGACCTGAAGGCGGCGTCCAATTTCCCTGATGTCGTCGTTCTTTCCCTTGAAGCTGAACGACGAAGTGCGGGACGAAACCTTCAGTGCCTTGATCTTCGAGAGCGCAGTGATGATCTCGTCGGCGATTCCGTCCGCGAAGAAATCACCCTCGGGATCGGAGCTCATATTCGTGAACGGCATGACGGCGATCGACTTTCCGCCACCGCCGCCGACGCCACCAATCGGACTGCCGTCCGGCGTGGACAAATGCGTCGCGACCAGCGCCTTCGCAAAATCCATTGTCGTCCCAAACCGCTTCGCCGAGTCTTTCTGCATCGCCCGCGTTAACGCGACTTCGACTTCTTCCGTCGTGCTCGAGCAGACAGACCGAAGCGACGGAACGGGCTCGCTGAACCGCTTGCTGAGAACGGCCTGTGCGGTTGCGCCGAGAAATGGTTTCCGACCGGACACCATTTCGTACAACACGCACGCAAGGCTGTATTGATCGCTTCTCCCGTCAATCACCGATTCTCCGGCGGCCTGCTCGGGGCTCACGTACGCGGGAGTGCCGACCATCATGCCGGCCTGTGTCAGCGTGTCATTGGTCGCCGCGCTCAACGCTTTCGCAATCCCGAAATCCATGACGAGTGCTTCGCCATCCTGAAGCATCAAGTTCTCGGGCTTGATATCGCGATGTACGATGTTCTGGCGATGTGCGTAATCGAGCGCCGATGCGATGCCGCGCACAATTTGAAGCGACTCGGCTACAGGGATCTGCCCTTCGCGGAGCAACCTGTCGCGCAGCGTCTCGCCCTCGACGACCGGCATCACATGGTAGAGATGCCCACCCGCTTCGCCTGAGTCGAAGAGCGGAACGATGTGCGGATGATTGAGCCGCGCAACGAGCTTGATCTCGCGCAGGAATCTGTCCGGCCCGAGCGCGGAGCTCAGCTCCGAATGAAGAACCTTCAGCGCAACGCGCCGATCGTGCCGAAGGTCGGTCGCGAGATAGACCGTGGCCATCCCGCCACGACCGAGCTCGCGGTCGAGCTTGTAACGCGAAACCAGCGAGGACTCGAGTCCCTTGTGCATTTGATCGCTCATCAGGGGGACAAAGCTATTCGCAGGTGAGGGGGCCGACCAGACGGTTCAGTTGAATGAGCGATGCGAATCGGGTTAAATTGAACGGCTATGTTCGAAGACCTCAGCGAAAAACTCGAAGCCACATTTGCCCGCCTTCGCGGGCGCGGAACCCTCAGTGAAGCCGACATCAAGGAAGGCCTCCGCGAGGTTCGTCGCGTCCTCCTCGAAGCCGATGTCAACTTTCAGCTCACGCGGGAATTCCTCGAGCGCGTAGAGAAGAAGGCAGTTGGTGTTACGGCGCTGAGCGCGGTCTCGCCCGCCCAGCAGCTCATCAAGATCGTCCACGAAGAGCTCGCCAACATGCTCGGCGAGCGGCGTGAGGGGCTCAAGCTCAGCTCGGTTCCCCCCACCGTCGTAATGATGGTCGGACTTCAGGGCTCGGGCAAAACGACCACCGCCGGAAAGCTGGCTCTCAAGCTGAAGGGTGAGGGAAGGCCGACTCGGCTCGTTGCCGCAGACGTCTATCGTCCTGCCGCAATCGATCAGCTCGAAACCCTCGGCAAGCAGCTCGACGTCCCCGTTTACGCCGATCGCACGACGAACGATGTGGTGAAGATCGCCCGCGCCGGCATCGAGCAGTCGAAGCGCGATCGCGACCGTGTCGTGATCGTCGATACCGCTGGCCGATTGCAGATCGACGAAGACATGATGGACGAGCTGCGCCGACTCAAGGATGCGATCAGGCCCACCGAGATTCTGCTTGTTGCCGACGGGATGACGGGTCAGGAAGCCGTGAAGATCGCTCAGGGATTCGACAACGCACTCGGCGTCACCGGCGTGATTCTCACGAAGATGGATGGCGATGCGCGCGGCGGCGCGGCGCTGTCGATCTACGGAGTACTCAAAAAGGCGATCAAGTACATCGGCGTTGGGGAAAAGCTCGACGCGCTCGAGGAATTTCATCCGGATCGAATGGCTGGCCGCATTCTCCAGATGGGAGACGTCGTCTCTCTTGTCGAGAAGGCACAGGCGGCGTTCGACGAGACCGAAGCGAAGCGTCTTCAAAAGAAGCTCAAGAAGGAGGGAATGGATCTCACGGATTTCCTTCATTCAATGAAGCAGATCGAGAAGATGGGACCGCTCGAGGGCGTGCTGAAAATGCTTCCCGGCGTGAACGCCAAGGCGTTGAGCCAGGCGAAGATGGATCCGAAGCGGATGAAGCACGTCGAGGCGATGATTCTGTCGATGACACCCGAAGAGCGGAAGAATCCGTCGCTCATCAACGGCACCCGGCGGTCGCGCATTGCGAAAGGCTCGGGACGGTCGATCAGCGACGTGAACCGTCTGCTCGACCAGTTCCGTGAGATGCAGAAGATGATGAAGAAGATGTCGCAGGGTGGCGGCGGCCGGTTGGGAATGCCGGGCATGCCGGGTATGTTTGGAGGGCGGCAATAACGTCGCATGCAGGATCGGGTGCTCGCCGGAAACGCCGGCTGAGCGATGAGCCCGAAGTGTCACGAGACCACAGCTGCACGGAGAAATACCGATGGTAAGAATTCGTCTCCGCCGAGTCGGGCGGAAAAAGGCACCAGCGTACCGTATCGTCGTCGCCGACTCGCAGAGTCCGCGTGATGGCAAGTTCATCGAGATCATCGGCCAGTATGCTCCGCGCATGGCACAGGGTGGTCTCACCGTCAACGAAGAGCGCGCCAATTACTGGCTCGGCGTCGGGGCGCAGCCGAGTGACACCGTTCGCTCACTGCTTCGTCGCGCGGGTGTCTTGAAGCGCCGTCACGAGCAGCGCCTTGGAATCGAGTTGAAGCAGGCGGCGGTTCCGCTTCCCGAGCGTAGTGCCGAGGAAGAGGCAGCGCTTCACGCCGACGTCGCGGGAACCACCGAGGCGTAAGTGGCCGCTGATGCATTGGCGATCGTCGGCCTGATCCGCAATGCACAGGGAATTCGCGGCGAAGTCGTAGTGGAGTCGTTGACAGATGCGCCGGACGCGATATTCGCGTCCGGCCGTCGTGTTTTGATGGGCGATTCAAACGGAAATGTGAAAGACCGCGCGGAAACTCTGACGATTGATACAGTGCGGCCGTTCAAGGGTGGCTTCATGGTGAAGTTCGATACCGTGGCCGATCGCAATGAGGCGGAGCTGCTGAGAGGCAGGTACCTGCTGCTTCCGTTTGAGGAACTCGATCCGCTCGAGGAAGACGAGGTCTATTTGCACGACCTGGTTGGAATGAAGGTCGTGCTCGACAGCGGCCAGGTGATTGGCGACGTGACCGCGTATTACGAGCTGCCTCAGGGACTGACTCTCGATGTGAGAACGGCGACGGGGAGTGTGCTGGTTCCCTACAGGCCCGAGGTCATCGAGCGGACCGACACTGATGCGAGAACGGTGATCGTGAAAGCCGAAGTCGGGATGTTCGACTAGCCGATGCCGCTCCGCATCAACGTCGTCACGATTTTTCCGGACTTTTTCGCTGGTCCGCTTGGGCTGAGTATTCCGGCGCGCGCGAAAGCGGCTGGCGGCGTCGAATACAATCTCGTCGATCTGCGCGATTACACCCACGACAAGCACAAGACGGTCGATGATTCACCGTATGGTGGTGGTGCGGGGATGGTAATGAAGCCGGGGCCTTTTTTCGAGGCTGTCGAGGCGATTGGTGCGCTCGCGCCGATTGTGCTTCTGTCACCGCGCGGGAATCAGTTCGGTCATGCCGATGCGGTGAGGTTCGCCGGGGGGGCTGAGCTGACACTGCTGTGCGGTCATTACAAGGATGTTGACCAGCGAGTGGCGGATTATCTGGCGACGGAGGAGATGTCGCTCGGTGATTTTGTGTTGAGTGGCGGCGAGGCAGCGGCGCTCGCGATCATCGATGCGACGGTGCGGTTAATTCCGGGAGCGATGTCCGATCTCGACTCGGCCCGAACGGATTCTTTTTTCGATCGGGGGATCAGCGCACCGTCGTATACCAGGCCGCCGGATTTTCGCGGGTTTGGGGTGCCGGAAGTTTTGCTCTCGGGCGATCACGCGAGGATTGCGAAGTGGCGGGAGGACGAAGGCCGGCGGCGCACTCAGGAGAGAGAGTCCGAGTAGAGGCGCCAAGGAGTACGGATTGCGACCGACGGCTTTCCATTCTACGGAGCCTGGTTATGGCTCATCTAATGTTCGGTCCGCAGTTGGTCCGCATTCCGCAATAAGTCGTCGATCGTCGATTGCAGTTTGTCCTGGACCCGCAAGGTCCTGAATCCTCGGCCCTCGATAGCCCGGAACTGGCAAATCGTCCTGGCTGAGGTTAATTTGGGATGCTACCCGAAAACCATACCTCTGACGGGCTGCCAACCTTCGCCCCGAGCTATATATGCACCCATTTATTGAAACCCAGAAAGAGTGGCTCCGCACCGATTTGCCACCCTTCCGCGCCGGTGACACCGTCCGCATCAACGTCCGCGTGAAGGAAGGCGACAAAGAGCGCCTCCAGGCCTTCGAAGGTGTCTGCCTCGGCCGCCGCGGCAGCGGCATCAGCGAGACCTTCACCGTTCGCAAAATTTCGAGCGGAATCGGCGTCGAGCGCATCTTCCCGGCCCACAGCCCGATGATCGCCAGTATCAATGTCGTCCGCCGCGGACGCGTCCGGCGCGCCAAGCTGTACTATCTCCGCCACCTCACCGGCAAGGCCACGCGCATCAAGGAACGGAAAGTCCGCGTCGCCGCTCCGGGCACGCAGGCGTAGCGAACCATCCGCATCCCGCTTTAGGATTAGCGGATAATGCGGATCACCGATTCGAGCACAGCACCGACCCCTCGCGCCACTGACTCCGGCGCGAGAGCGCCCTCCCCGAAGAGCCGCGCACCCTATCGCCTCAAACGCTGGACGCACATCGAGAGAGATCTTCGCCTGGAGCGAGGCCCCCTACTCGCAGGCGTCGATGAAGTCGGCCGCGGACCACTCGCTGGGCCTGTCGTCGCGTGCGCCGTCATCATGCCTCCCGACATGCGCGCTATTCGCGGCGTTGATGATTCGAAGATGCTCACGCCCGACGAGCGCGTCAGACTCTGCGGCCGAATTCAGGAACGGGCACTCGCGTTTGCCCTCGGCGCGGCATCCGTTCGCGAGATCGAGCGCTTCAATATCTATCAGGCGAGCGTGCTCGCGATGAAGCGCGCCCTCGGCCGGTTGTCGGTGAGACCCGATCACGTGATCATCGATGGCAAGACGATGCGCACGTTGCCCGTTCCTCACACCGCGATCGTCCATGGAGATGCTCGCTGTCATAGCATCGCGTGCGCGTCAATCATTGCGAAAGTCACCAGAGACAGGCTCATGGCGAGACTCGCCGTCCGTTATCCCGCATACACATGGGAACGGAATGTCGGATACACGACCAAGGCGCACATTCGCGGACTCGACTCGCATGGAATCACGCCCCACCATCGCCGAAGTTTCTTTCGCGTAAGTCAGCTTGCGCTCGATTTCGGATCACCGGTGAGCCTCGACCTTTTTCTCGAGCCCGGCGAGCTCGCATCGGTGGTTCATGAAGAGACGATGCTCGTTGCGCGCGAGCTTGGCATTCTGATCGACCAGCCGGTGGCTGCCCAGCAACTGCATTCCTGATCGATGCACGTCACTCCGCTTGTCGGCGTGATCATGGGGTCGCGGTCGGACTGGGAGACAATGCGCCACGCTGTCGAGATGCTCGACGCACTTGGCGTTGCGAACGAAACGCGCGTCGTGTCGGCTCATCGAACGCCTGACCAGCTATTCGAGTATGCGGAGACCGCACGGAGACGAGGCCTCAAGGTCATCATCGCCGGCGCTGGTGGCGCGGCCCACCTTCCCGGGATGATCTCCGCCAAGACAACGCTGCCAGTTCTTGGCGTGCCCGTCGAATCAAAAGCACTTCAGGGGATCGATTCACTCCTGTCGATCGTCCAGATGCCAGCCGGCGTGCCGGTCGGAACGCTCGCCATCGGCAAGGCCGGCGCGATCAACGCCGCACTTCTGGCGGCTTCAATTCTCGCGACTGCCGATAATGCCATTGCATCGGCGCTCGAGGCATTTCGCGAAACGCAGACGCAGGCGGTACTCGACCGTCCCGACCCGTCGTCGCAGGAGTGAAAATCGGGGTGATGGGGGCGGGCCAGCTCGGACAGATGCTCGCCGTCGCCGGGCGCAATCTCGGGTTCGAGTTTCGCTTCTTCTCGCCCGATGAGAATGCGCCAGCGGGTCGGTTCGCGGAGCTTGTCGTGTCGGACTATGCGAACGAAAAGGCGCTCGCTCACTTCGCGGACGGCGTTGACGTCGTGACGTACGAGTTCGAGAGCATCTCTGCCGACGCTGTGAAATTCGTGAGCGGACGCGTGCCAGTCTACCCGCCGCTCGTCGCGCTCGAGACCGCGCAGGACCGGGACGCGGAAAAATCCTGCTTCGAACGGCTCGAGATTCCGACGGCGCCGTTTGCAGTCGTGAAAAGCATGAATGAGATCCGCCAGGCGCTCGACAAAATCGGCATGCCAGCCGTTCTCAAGACATGCACTCAGGGCTACGATGGTAAAGGGCAGGCCATCGTTCGGCGAAAGGACGAGATCGCGAACGCATGGGTCGCAATCAAAGGTGTCCGCTCGATCGTCGAGGCGTGGGTGAACTATTCGCGCGAGCTGTCGATCATCGGCGTTCGGTCGACAAATGGCGAGACGGCGTTCTACCCGCTGGTCGAGAATTATCACAGCGAGGGAATTCTCCGGTTTTCACTCGCACCCGCACCATCGATCTCGACAAATATTCAGGCGCTCGCCCAAGAGTACTCACGGCGTCTCATGGATGATCTCGGCTACGTCGGCGTGCTTGCGCTGGAGTTGTTCCAGGTTGGTGATGGACTCGTTGCGAACGAGATGGCGCCGCGCGTTCACAACACGGGTCACTGGACGATCGAGGGCGCGGATACAAGCCAGTTCGAGAACCACCTTCGCGCGATCTCCGGAATGCCGCTTGGCTCGACCGACATGGGCGGTGCGGCAGGAATGGTGAACGTGATCGGCCGCGAGCCGGATACGCGGCGGTTGCAGGAAGTTGCCGACGTTCACATTCACATGTATGGCAAGGTTCCCCGGCCACGGCGCAAGCTCGGTCACATCACTGTCACCGCGGATGACTTGAGCGGTGTACGAGAAAGTGTATCGCGGCTCCGCAACGCACTGGGCCGCTGATCGAGCAAACATCGAACGGAGGCCTTCAGGTGTCGAGATTTTTCTCCCTGCTGTTTGGGCTGAGCACTGCGCTCGCGTGCAGCAGCACGTCGCAGCCATCCACGTCCGGAGTTCTTGTTCCGGGGACAATTCAGGTTGCTTCCGGCCAGTCGTTCGACCTCATCCCAGGCGGGACTGCGCGGGTCGCAGGAAGTCAGCTGAGAATTCACTTCGCTTCGGTGACCCAGGATTCCAGGTGTCCGTCCGACGTGCAATGCGTCTGGGCCGGCGACGCCGTGATCCATCTTGCACTCAGCTCGGCAGACGGGGCGACCCAAGCCGACCTCCACACCGGGATAGACCCGCGGATCGTCACGTTCGGCGGCTATCGGATTCGGGCGGTGTCTCTCAAGCCGGTTCCCCGTCTCGACGAAACCCGTCCCGGCGAAGGACTACGTCGTCAGTCTGGAAATCCTGGGAGGCTAGGGCCGAAGTGATTTCGGACGGCGTTCAAACCTTCGGCCGGCACTGAATGTCTGACTTGCACTCACCACTAACCACCCGATCCGATGATTAACAGAAAAGCAATTCTCCGATTGGTTCTCATCCTTGCCGCACTTGTGCCATCGGCGCGGGCGATGGCCCAGCAGGACGATGCCGACTGGATGCGCGACTGCCGCAGCGATCGTGGGGATCGCTGGGAACGGCATGAGACATATTGTGAGATACGCACGGCGACGGCGCGACCATCTGGCGACGTTGTGTCCATGGAGGGGCTGCGGAACGGAGGCGTTCGCGTTACCGGCCGGGACCGCAACGATATTGTCGTGACGACCAGAATCCGCGTTCAGGCGAGATCGCAGAGCGATGCAAAGTCGATCGCGAGTCAGGTGCGCACCGTCATTGATGGAT